>NZ_JANJPM010000010.1:0-73070 GCF_026222585.1 Staphylococcus sp. SUC_1.2
GAATTCTGTTCTGCTCCTTTTTTAATTAAAAAATTGCTTATTTAGATATAGTGAAATATATATTATAATGAAACAGTTAAATTTAATTACTAAAGAGAGGATAATTTATGAATATTAATCCTAATAACATTGATTTGATTATAAGTGCTGTACAAGAAGCTCAATATCCTGATACAGGTTTATCTGAAGTAGCATTAAGTGGACGTTCAAACGTTGGTAAATCTTCTTTCATTAATAGTATGATTGGCAGAAAAAATATGGCTCGCACGTCGCAACAACCAGGCAAAACACAAACATTAAATTTCTTTAATATTGATGATCAATTAATATTTGTCGACGTCCCTGGGTATGGCTATGCAAAAGTGAGTAAATCACAACGTGAGAAATTTGGTAAAATGATTGAAGAATATTTGACTAAGAGAGAGAGTTTAAAGCTAGTCATTCAATTAGTTGACTTACGACACAATCCTACTGAAGATGATGTTTTAATGTATAATTACTTAAAACATTTTGATATACCTACACTAGTTATTTGTACTAAAGAGGACAAGATTGCAAAGGGTAAGATTCAAAAGCATATTAAAAATATTAAAGAGAAATTAGATTTAGATCCAGATGATACGATTATTAGTTACTCATCAATTCAAAATACAAAGCAGCAACAAATATGGGATTTAATTGCTAATTATTTATAATTATTTTAATCTAAGCAGAGGTCAAACTTCTGTTTAGATTTTTTAATGGGATAAGTGTCAAAATTTTGACTTTAAATTAGAATCTTTCTAATTTGTTTGAGCAATCAACTTAAAATCATTAAATTATGTGTTATACTAACTGTATTGTTAGTATTTGGAGGGCGTTATAAATGCATTTTATTGCTATAAGTATAAATCATCGCACTGCCGATGTAGCACTTAGAGAGCAAGTAGCTTTTAGAGATGATGCCTTACGATTAGCCCATGAAGATTTGTTCGAAACTAAATCTATTTTAGAGAACGTCATTTTATCTACATGTAATCGTACTGAAGTATATGCTATTGTTGATCAAATTCACACAGGTCGTTACTATATTCAAAGATTTTTAGCGCGTTCATTTGGATTTGATGTAGATGCTATAAAAAATATGTCAGAAGTTAAAGTGGGGGACGAAGCAGTTGAACATTTACTGCGTGTCACTTCTGGCTTGGATTCAATTGTATTAGGTGAAACTCAGATTCTTGGACAAATGAGAGATGCATTCTTTTTAGCTCAAGACATTCAAACAACTGGTACAATTTTTAATCATTTATTTAAACAGGCTATTACTTTCGCTAAAAAGGCGCATAATGAGACTGACATAGCAGATAATGCTGTGAGTGTTTCATATGCAGCAGTTGAATTAGCTAAAAAGGTATTTGGTAAACTAAAAGGTAAACAAGCTATTATTATAGGTGCAGGGGAAATGAGTGAATTATCACTCTTAAATTTATTAGGTTCTGGTATTGATGATATTACTGTCGTTAATAGAACTGAAACTAATGCGTATAAATTAGCAACGAAGCACGGCGTAAATTATAATACACTTGAGTCATTACCAACTCTTTTGACTAATGCTGATATTGTTATCAGTTCAACAAGTTCGCCAGATTTTATTGTTACAAAATCTATGATTGAGTCGGTCAATCTTAAGAGAAAAGCTTCTTCATTATTGTTAATAGACATTGCGGTTCCTAGAGATATTGAACCAAATGTTAATATCAGCGAAAATATTTTCAGCTATGACGTGGATGATCTTAAAGGTTTAGTTGATGCTAACTTGCGAGAACGTCAGATGGCTGCTGACTTTATAGCAAGTCAGATTCCTGATGAAGTCCAGGCTCATAATGATTGGGTAAATATGTTAGGTGTTGTACCTGTAATTAGAGCATTGCGTGAAAAAGCAATGACAATCCAGTCAGAAACAATGGATAGTATTGATAGAAAGCTACCTGATCTTAGTGATAGAGAACGTACAATCATTTCGAAACATACTAAAAGTATTATTAATCAAATGTTGAAAGATCCAATAAAACAGGCCAAAGAATTGAGTAATGATAAGAGAAGTAATGAAAAATTAGAGCTATTTCAAAACATATTTGATATTGATGCTGCAGACCCTTACGAGGATATTAAAGCTCATAAAGCACAAAAAGAAAAAGAAGTTTCTATCCGTCACATCTTTAGTTTTGAATAAGCATATTAATATGGTGATAATATGCAAGAGACCCTGTTTATTAGATTTCATGAAATAATATTAATTATATATTTAATTAGTATTCTCTGTTATTTTATAGATTTCGTTAAAAAGAGTCATAAAATTAGAGAATTAGGAATTTATACATTAGGGATTGTTTGGATATTGCAAACAATCTCTTTATCTGTTTATATCACTTCGCATAATGAAATTCCGTTGAGTTCATTATTTGATGTATTTTTCTTTTTATCATGGATAATTATATGTATAGCACTGGTTTTAAATGTAGTTAAAGTATTAAGTTTTTCAGTATTCTTTCTCAATGTTATTGGATTTATATTATTGATGATGAATACTTTTCAACCTGAGCATTACGCAACAAATGTGCAACGCATTGCAGTTATAAATGAATTGTTATTAGTGCATATAGGCTTAGCGGTATTAAGTTATGCTCTTTTTGCACTAGCTTTTGTAAATTCATTACTTTATATTATTCAATACCGCAATTTAAGGGAAAAGAATTTTGATCAAAAATACTTTAGAATTGGTAGCGTAGCCACACTTGAAACGGTTGTTTTTTATTCATCTTTAAGTGGTTTCATTATATTAATTTTGAGTGTTATTTTAGGCGCACAGTGGGGTGTCTATGCAATTGGACATAGTATTTTTGCTGACCCTAAAGTAGTACTATCTTCTATTATTACAATTTTTTACGCTATTTATTTACTAAGTCGTATTAATCGATGGTTTAAAACAATTTATTTAATTTACTTTAATATTATGTTATTTTGCTTATGCATGATTAATCTATTTTTTACAACACATTTCACTTGAATTTTCAAATGTCATTAGGAGGCAACAATTATGCGCAAATTGGTTGTAGGCTCACGTAGAAGTAAGCTTGCCTTAACTCAGAGTCAACAATTTATAGATAAGTTAAAAGCGGTGGATCCAACACTTGAAATAGAAATTAAGGAGATTGTCACTAAAGGTGACCGCATCGTAAATAAACAATTATCTAAAGTGGGCGGTAAAGGACTATTTGTTAAAGAAATCCAACAAGAACTTTTTGACAAAGAAATTGACATGGCAATACACTCACTTAAAGATGTACCAAGTATCATTCCTGAAGGTTTAACACTAGGTTGCATACCTGATAGAGAAGTTCCATTTGATGCTTATATTTCTAAAAATCATATACCTTTAAATGAATTACCGGATGGTAGTATTATTGGTACGAGTTCATTAAGACGTGGTGCTCAAATTTTATCTAAATATCCAAACTTAGAAATTAAATGGATAAGAGGAAATATTGACACTCGACTTAAAAAATTAGAAATAGAAGATTATGATGCAATTATTTTAGCTGCTGCAGGACTTAGACGTATGGGTTGGTCAGATGATATTGTAACGACTTATCTGGACAAAGATATTTTATTACCAGCTATTGGACAAGGTGCATTAGGTATAGAGTGTCGTAGTGATGATGTCGAACTATTGGAATTATTAAGTAAAGTTCATAATCAAGCAGTAGCGAATTGTGTTACAGCTGAAAGAACATTCCTTTCAGCTATGGATGGTAGTTGTCAAGTACCTATTGGAGGGTATGCAACTAATAAGGAAAATGGTGAAATTGAATTTACTGGGTTAATTATGACTCCAGACGGTACAAAGAGATATGAGCACACAGAAGTTGGTAAAAATCCTGTTGATTTAGGTGAAGCAGTCAGCCGTGTTTTAAAAGAACAGGGTGCTTATGAAATAATCAAAAAACTAAATGAAGAGCAAGCGCATTAAACCAGATTATTGAGGTGTAATGAAATATGAAACCAGTTGTAGTTATGACGCAATCGAGTGAATTTAATAGTGATTTAGTGGAAATAATGCATAAGCCATTTATAGAAATTCAATCACTTGAATTTGATACTCAAGTTTTGCATCATAAATATGACTGGATTATTTTTTCTTCTAAAAATGCGGTTCGCATATTTTATAAATATTTAAATCAATTAGATGTTAAATATGTGGCTGTCATTGGACAGAAAACTGCCGAACTTTGTGAAGCGCTTAAAATTAATGTTGATTTTATACCTAATGACTACTCTCAAGAAGGATTTTTGAATCAGTTTAAAAAGGATCAACAAAGCATTCTCATACCGAGTAGTGCTGAAGCGCGTCCCAAACTCCAACATACATTAGCACAAAACAATATAGTGACTAAAATCGATTTATATAAACCTATTCCTAATGATAGGAATATTAGAGAAGTCATTCAATTGATAGAACATCACAAAGTTCATGCGTTAACATTTTCAAGTTCTTCTGCAGTAAATGCATATATAAAGCATGACGTTCCTTGTGGTTTTGATAAGTATGTTGCTATTGGGGCCCAAACTGCTAACACATTACGAAAGAACGGTCTCAAGCCATTAATAGCTGATAAACAAACTTCGGAATCACTTATAAATAAAATTATTGAAAGTTGGTATAATAATGAAATTTGATAGACATAGACGATTACGCTCATCAGAGTCAATGCGTAATTTAGTTAGAGAAAACCATGTTAGAAAAGAAGATTTAATTTATCCAATATTCGTAGTTGAAAAAGATAACGTAAAAAGTGAGATTAAATCACTTCCAGGCGTTTACCAAATAAGCTTGAATTTATTAGATGATGAAATAAATGAGGCATATGAACTAGGTATTAGAGCAATCATGTTCTTTGGTGTACCAAATGCTAAAGATGACGTAGGTTCTGGTGCATATGATCATAATGGTATTATCCAAGAAGCAACACGAAAGGCTAAAGAATTGCATAAAGATTTATTAATTGTAGCAGATACATGTTTATGTGAATATACAGATCATGGACATTGTGGTGTTATTGATGATCACACTCATGATGTAGATAATGATAAATCATTACCTTTACTTGTTAAAACAGCTATCTCACAAGTTGAAGCGGGAGCAGACATTATCGCACCAAGTAATATGATGGACGGTTTTGTTGCAGAAATTCGTAAAGGTCTAGATAATGCCGGCTATTACAATATTCCAATTATGAGTTATGGTATCAAATATGCATCAAGTTTCTTTGGTCCATTTAGAGATGCGGCTGATTCTGCACCTTCTTTTGGTGACAGAAAGACTTACCAAATGGACCCAGCGAATCGCTTAGAAGCATTTCGTGAACTTGAAAGTGACTTAAAAGAGGGCGCTGATATGATGATAGTAAAACCTGCGCTAAGTTATTTAGATATTGTAAGAGACGTTAAAAACAATACAAATATTCCTGTTATTGCTTATAACGTAAGTGGTGAGTATGCAATGACAAAAGCAGCAGCACAAAATGGTTGGATAGATGAAGAACGTGTTGTTATGGAACAAATGGTTTCAATGAAACGTGCAGGTGCAGATATGATTATTACTTACTTTGCGAAAGATATTTGCCATTACTTAGATAAATAATTAATTTTAGGAGGATTTTGATATGGGTTACGAGAAATCGATTGAAGCGATGAAAATTGCTGAAAATTTAATGCCAGGTGGCGTTAATAGTCCTGTAAGAGCATTTAAATCAGTAGATACACCAGCGATTTTTATGGATCATGCAAAAGGATCAAGAATTTATGATATCGATGGTAACGAGTATATTGACTATGTATTAAGCTGGGGACCTTTAATTCTAGGTCATAAAAACGAACAAGTTATAAAAAAACTACATGAGGCTGTTAATAGAGGAACAAGCTTCGGAGCATCTACCTTAGAAGAAAACAAACTTGCAGAATTAGTAATCGAACGCGTACCATCAATTGAAAAAGTGCGTATGGTTTCATCAGGAACTGAGGCAACGTTAGCAGCGTTAAGATTGGCTCGTGGTTATACTGGAAGAAATAAGATTATTAAATTTGAAGGATGCTATCACGGTCATAGTGATTCTTTATTAATTAAAGCGGGTTCTGGTGTTGCAACACTAGGATTACCAGACTCACCTGGTGTCCCAGAAGGTACTGCTAAGAATACGATTACAGTTCCGTATAATGATTTAGAAGCAATTAAAATTGCTTTCGAAAATTATGGAGATGATATCGCTGGAATTATCGTAGAACCAGTTGCTGGTAATATGGGCGTTGTACCTCCTAAAGATGGATTCCTACAAGGGTTACGTGAGATTACAAATGACTATGGGGCGCTATTAATATTTGATGAAGTAATGACAGGTTTCCGAGTAGGGTACAATTGTGCGCAAGGTTACTTTGGTGTAACACCAGATCTTACATGTTTAGGTAAAGTTATTGGTGGTGGATTACCAGTAGGTGCGTTTGGCGGTAGAAAAGAGATTATGGACAAAGTTGCTCCAGTTGGAAATATTTATCAAGCTGGAACATTATCCGGGAACCCATTAGCAATGACGAGTGGTTACGAAACTCTAAGTCAATTAACACCTGAATCTTATGAGTATTTCCAAGAATTAGGTGATATCTTAGAAGAAGGACTAAAAAAAGTATTTAGCAAACATAATGTCCCAATTACTATTAATCGAGCTGGTTCTATGATTGGATATTTCTTAAATGAAGGACCAGTAACTAACTTTGAAGAAGCAAATAAAAGTAATTTAGAATTGTTCAGTCAAATGTATCGTGAAATGGCTAAAGAAGGTGTATTCCTACCACCTTCTCAATTTGAGGGAACATTCTTATCTACAGCACATAGTAAAGAAGACATTGAAAAAACAATCCAAGCATTTGATACTGCTTTAAGTCGTATTGTATAATGTTATGAAATAAAATGAGGTTAGGACTTTCAACTAGATGACGTCTTAACCTCATTTTTAATGAAAGAAGTGGCTACATAATGAAAAATGTATGGACCAATAACTTTATTCTATTAGTGACTGCTATTGTTATAAGTTTGTTATTACATGTTGCGCACGTTCTTTTACCATTTATGTTCGGTCCGATTATTGCATCGATAATCGTCATTAAAGTATTTAAATTAGAGGTTAAATGGCCATTCTGGCTTAGTCAAATTGGATTGATTCTATTAGGGGTGCAAATTGGATTAACATTTACGTCTGAAGTGTTGCATGATATTAAAAATGATTGGTTGATAATTGTTGTTATTACACTATTACTATTAGTTTTATCTCTATTGATCGCCTTCTTTTTCAAAAAAATAGCAAGAGTAAACACTGAGACAGCTATATTAAGTGTCATTCCAGGTGCTTTAAGTCAAATGCTAATTATGGCAGAGGAAAATAAAAAGGCAAATATTCTCGTAGTGAGTTTAACTCAAACGTCTCGCGTTATATTCGTCGTGATATTAGTAACCTTAATTTCTTATTTCTTTAGTAGTGATGGTGGAAATGAAACAACTTCTATTAAATCACCTCCATTAACGGAAGTACTAAACTTATCACAAATAATAATATTAATGTGTTGTATTGCAATCATTTATAGCCTTATGGCTAAAATTAATTTTCCTACTAAGCAATTATTGGCCCCTATTGTCGTGTTAGTAATATGGAATTTAACTACACATCACACATTTACATTAGATAATTATATTCTTGCTACTGCACAAGTGATTTATATGATTAGAATTGGATTGCAGATTGCCAATTTACTTTCCGATTTAAAAGGTCGAATTGCCGTTGCAATCATTTATCAAAATGTCTTTCTAATTATTGGATCATTTATCATGGTATATATTGTGCACATATTTACAAATAATAATATTAATGAGTTGTTTTTAGGCGGAGCGCCAGGAGGTATGAGTCAAATTGTTTTAGTTGCTATGGCAACTGGGGCAGATGTGGCTATGATTTCTAGTTTCCACATATTTAGAATCTTTTTTATTTTATTTGTAGTAGCGCCTGTCATTGGCTTTTTCTTACGTGGTGGTATATCAAAATTTCATCAAAAAAGATAGGTTGTGTCATGTAAAGTTTAAGCGTTAGTATACTTGAAATAAGAGAGGATTGATAAAACCTTCTACTTACAATAACTATTCGACTCATTTCTTAAATTGCACTCTATGACACAATCTATATTAATTTTAAGAAGGTTTAGATGGGCATCCTTTCAAATGGGCATCATATAGACCTGCCGCTTCTAAAAATGAAAAAACAGTTACTGGTCCTAAAAATTTAAAACCATATTTTTTTAAGTCTTTAGATAATTGTTTAGCACGATCGTCAACTGTAATTCTTTCTGAGGCAGTTGTATAGTTCAAATCTATAGGTTGATGATTAACATATGACCAAAGGAAATTACTAAAACTACCAAAGTCCTTTTCTATTTCAAAATAACCTTGTGCTTGTGATACAATCGCTTCTAACTTTTTACGATTATGAACAATGTTAGGAAATTCCATTAAATCATCTATATCTTTCGTAGACATCTGAGCAATTTTGCTTGGCTCAAAGTTGTAAAATGCCTGTTCGTAAGATTGTTTCTTTTTTAAAATGGTTAGCCAAGATAATCCAGCATGTTGAGATTCTAAAGCCATTAGTTTAAATAGGGCTTTGCTATCATATATAGGTTGACCCCAAACATTGTCATGATAATCTAAGTAAGTCGGGTCTTTTGTGCTAAATGCACATTCATTCATAAATATACCTCCAAGAGATTGACTTATCACGATTTCCATTATACTATAATTAAGTAATGAAATATATTATTGGGAAGAGTAAGTTTGAATGATAGCACAGAGAGCATATGGTTGGTGTAAATATGTATAACATTCAATCTGAAGGTAGCCCACTTGAACTTTTATTGAACCATTAATTAGTAGATAAAAGCGTGTTTGAGCGTTAATCAAATTAAGTGCAAGTATATTAATTTATACTTGAATTTAGGTGGTACCACGGAACATCCGTCCTATATTATTTAGGAGGATGTTTTTTTAATTATTAGGAGGTTTTAATCGATGAATATGGAGCCTAAGTATAATCCACGCGAAGTTGAGGCTGGGCGTTATGAAGAATGGGTAAAGAATGATTATTTCAAACCCTCAGAAGACAAGTCAAAAGAGACATATACAATTGTAATTCCACCACCCAATGTGACAGGAAAATTACACCTTGGACATGCATGGGATACAACTTTACAAGATATTATTACGCGTATGAAACGTATGCAAGGGTATGACACACTATATCTACCTGGTATGGACCATGCAGGTATTGCTACTCAAGCAAAGGTAGATGCTAAATTAAAAGAACAAGGTATTTCTCGTCATGATATCGGACGCGAGAAGTTCCTAGAACACGCTTGGTCATGGAAAGAAGAATATGCGTCATTTATACGCCAACAATGGGCTAAATTAGGTTTGGGGCTAGATTATAGCAGAGAGCGTTTTACTCTAGATGATGGGTTAAGTAAGGCAGTAAGAAAAGTCTTCGTTGACTTATACAATAAAGGCATAATTTATCGTGGTGAACGTATTATTAACTGGGATCCTGAAGCTAGAACGGCTTTATCAGATATTGAAGTAATTCATGAGGATGTGCAAGGTCATTTCTATCATTTTAAATATCCTTACGCTGATGGTGATGGCTATATTGAAATTGCGACAACAAGACCTGAGACAATGTTAGGAGATACTGCCATAGTTGTTAATCCTAATGATGATCGCTACAAAGATGTAATTGGTAAGAAAGTTATATTACCAATTGTTGGTCGAGAGTTACCGATATTAGCTGATGAGTATGTTGATATTGATTTTGGTAGTGGTGCTATGAAGGTAACGCCTGCACATGATCCAAATGATTTTGAGATTGGTCAACGACATAGTTTAGAGAACATTATTGTCATGGATGAAAATGGTAAAATGAACGATAAAGCTGATAAATATGCTGGATTAGATCGATTTGAATGTCGTAAACAATTAGTTGAAGATTTAAAAGCGCAAGATCTAGTCATTAAGATTGAAGAACATGTTCATTCAGTTGGTCATTCTGAACGCTCAGGTGCTGTTGTTGAACCATACTTATCAACGCAATGGTTTGTAAAAATGAAACCGTTAGCGCAACGTTCACTTGATAATCAAAAAACAGATGATCGCATCGATTTTTATCCACCACGTTTTGAGAACACTTTCAATCGTTGGATGGAAGAAATTAGAGACTGGACAATTTCTAGACAATTATGGTGGGGTCATCAAATACCTGCTTGGTACCATAAAGAAACTGGTGAAATTTATGTTGGTGAAGAAGCGCCTAAAGATATTGATAATTGGGTGCAAGATGAAGATGTTCTAGATACTTGGTTCTCTAGTGCATTGTGGCCATTTTCAACTTTAGGTTGGCCGAATATTGATGCAGATGATTTTAAACGTTACTATCCAACTAATGCACTTGTTACTGGATATGACATTATTTTCTTCTGGGTTGCAAGAATGATATTCCAAGGTCTTGAATTCACTGACAGAAGACCATTCAATGATGTTTTACTTCATGGTTTAGTTCGAGCTGAAGACGGTCGGAAAATGAGTAAATCTTTAGGTAATGGTGTAGATCCTATGGATGTAATTGAAGAATATGGAGCAGATAGCTTAAGATATTTCTTGGCAACAGGATCATCACCTGGTCATGACTTACGTTATTCTACTGAGAAAGTAGAGTCTGTTTGGAATTTCATTAATAAAATATGGAACGGTGCGCGTTTTAGCTTAATGAATATAGGTGATGAATTTAAATTTGAGGATATCGATTTAACTGGAAACCTTTCTTTAGCGGATAAATGGATTTTAACTCGTTTGAATGAGACGATTGAAACAGTTACTAATTTAAGTGAAAAGTATGAGTTTGGTGAAGTTGGTCGTGCGCTATATAATTTCATTTGGGACGAGTTCTGTGATTGGTATATTGAAATGAGTAAAATACCAATGAACGGTGAAGATGAAGCACAAAAACAAACGACACGTTCTGTTTTAAGTTATACACTAGATCAAATTATGAGAATGTTACATCCATTTATGCCTTTTGTTACTGAGAAGATATGGCAAAGTCTTCCACATGAAGGAGAAACAATTGTAAAAGCATCATGGCCAACGGTTAGGGAAGAGCTTGTATTTGAAGAAAGTAAGCAAACGATGCAACAATTAGTTGAAATTATCAAATCTGTAAGACAATCTCGTGTTGAAGTAAATACGCCACTTTCTAAAGCTATACCTATTTACATTCAAGCCAAAGATGAAAATATTAAAGCAACACTAATTGAAAATGAAGATTATATTCATAAATTCTGTAATCCTAGTGAATTAACGATTGATACACATATTGATATTCCTGAAAAAGCAATGACTGCAGTGGTAATCGCTGGTAAAGTTGTATTACCTTTAGAAGGTTTAATTGATATGGATAAAGAAATTGCACGCTTAGAAAAAGAATTAGATAAATTACAAAAAGAACTTGATCGTGTTGATAAAAAATTATCTAATGAAAATTTTGTTAATAAAGCGCCTGAAAAAGTTATCAACGAAGAAAAAGAAAAACAACAACGTTATCAAGAAAAATATGATGGTGTGAAAAACAGAATTGAACAATTAAAAGCATAGGAGAATCGCCAATGAATTACCTAGAGAGTTTGTATTGGATACATGAGAGAACTAAATTTGGTATCAAACCTGGTGTAAAACGTATGGAGTGGATGCTAGATCGTTTGAATAACCCTCAATTAAATATTAGAGGCATACATGTTGGTGGTACAAATGGTAAAGGCTCAACTGTAGCTTATATTAGAGCCGCTTTAGTGGAAAATGGTTATGAGGTAGGAACGTTTACTTCTCCATTTATTGAAACTTTTAATGAAAGAATTAGTCTAAATGGACTTCCAATTACAAATGACGAGATTGTTGAATTAGTCGAAATAGTTAAACCAATTAGTGAAGTCTTAGAGCAGGAAACTGAACTAGGTGGTGCTACTGAGTTTGAAATCATTACAACAATGATGTTTGTATACTTTGGACAAATTCACCCAGTTGATTTTGTTGTAGTTGAAGCGGGGTTAGGTATAAAAAATGACTCCACTAATGTGTTTAACCCAATTCTCTCAGTACTTACAAGTATTGGATTAGATCATACTGATATTTTAGGTAACACTTATTTAGATATTGCAAAAGACAAAGGTGCCATTATTAAACCTAATATACCTGTGATTTATGCTGTTAAAAACGAGGAAGCATTAAAATATATTAGAGACCTAGCTGAAAGTAGTGAGGCTAAACCAATTGAATTAGACCGTGAGATTGTGGTTGTTTCACAAGGCGATGAATTTACTTATCGTTATAAGGACTATGAGCTAGAAACAATTATTTTAAACATGCTTGGTGAACATCAAAAAGAAAATGCAGCGCTTGCAATTACTGCATTGATTGAGCTATATGAACAAGAAATTATTACGTTAGATTTTAATAAGATGATTGATGCTATTGAGAGTGTTAGTTGGACTGGTCGTATTGAACAAGTAAAAGAGAATCCATTAATCATTATAGATGGAGCCCACAATAACGAAAGTATTGAAGCTTTAATTGATACGATTAAGAATTATTACGATAACGAAAAAATGGACGTTCTTTTCTCGGCGATAAAAGGTAAACCAGTGCATGGCATGCTTAATAAACTAGAAGAAATCTCAAATCACCTATATTTCACTGAATTCGACTTCCCTAAAGCATTGACTAAAGATGAGTTGTCAGAACAAGTAAATTTAGAGCATATTGAATTTATTGATGATTATGTTTCTTTTATAAACAATTATGATGGCAATGGGTTATTAATTACAGGTAGTTTATATTTTATAAGTGAAGTAAAAAGTAAAACTGAATTTTAAATTTGAAATAGTATATCCTCAAGTCATTTAGGCTAACTTTATACCTATGTGACTCGGGGATATTTGTTTATCACTAAATTTTAGTTATTGATAATGAGATTAACATTTTTATTAAATACTATTATTTATTTATAAAATAAATGATACAACTCATTTACTTTCAAGATTAAATAGTTATAATTAATTTAGGTGATGCTAGTGTTTTTAATATCTTATGTTTGTAGTGTTTTGTTTAGTTTTTTATACCATCTTACCAATACTAACAGTTTGAATTTGAATTATCTGGTTAGGCGTTCCAAGTGTGATCATTGCGGTCGTAAATTAGGTTGGTTCGAATTAGTACCTATATTTAGCTTTTTTATTTTAAAAGGAAAATCTCATTGTTGTAATCAAAAGTTAAAACGTCATTATATTTTTGGAGAATGCTTTGCCTTCTTAATTATCCCTTTAATAATTAATTTTGATACTAATGTACACTTCTCTCTGTTTATTACTACTTATTTATTCCTTCTTACAATGGCATTATATGACCTTCAAACATTAACAATTAATATAGTCATGATAATTCTATATACTATTGTATGTGCAAAAATCACGATGATTTATTTTTCAACCTTTATATTCTTCACTTTAATATTTCATCTATACTATTTTCTTTTTCCAAGACAAATAGGATATGGTGATATATTACTTTTAAGTATCTTATCTTGTTTTTTTCCATATCACTTTTATTTGATATTTCTCCTTTATACGCTTTTAATCGCTATTATAGTTTCTTCAATTTTATTAATAATGAAACAGCAAACTTATATTCCATTTGTACCATTCATGTTTATTGGTTTTATAATGACAAATTATTTATACCAGAACACGCTATTATACATTTAGAAAGGTTGATCTAGTTTGAGAATTAAAAGTATGGCAAAGTCTGAATTACCTAGAGAGCGTCTTATTCACAATGGAGCAAAAAGTTTATCCAATAGTGAGTTATTAGCAATTCTTATAAATACAGGAAGACACGGATTTTCAAGTTTAGATATTGCTAATGAATTACTGATTAGCTTTAATGGTTTGAAAGAACTAAAACATTTATCAATTAATGATTTAACAACAATTAAAGGAATTGGACTCTATAAAGCAGTCATCCTTAAAGCTGCTTTTGAATTAGGTGAAAGAATGTATGCTAGAGATTTTAATGAAAAAATTAAAATAACATCACCAAGTGATGTATCTAATATTATGATGTCAAAAATGAAAGATTTGACTCAAGAACATTTTGTAGTACTTCTATTAAACTCTAAAAATATTGTGATAAAAGAAGAAACGATTTACAAAGGGACATTGAATTCTTCAGTAATACATCCACGCGAAGTTTTCAAAGCAGCTATTAGAGCATCTAGTAATGCGATTATAGTTTTGCATAATCATCCTTCTGGCGATGTCACACCTTCTAAAGAAGATATAGAAACAACAATTAGGTTAAAGGAATGTGGTGAATTACTAGGAATTCAAGTCCTTGATCATATAATTATTGGTGATCAAAAATATGCTAGTTTAGTAGAAGAAGGTTACTTTGACTTGAGAAATTAATGGTATCATTTGTTTAAAATATTAGTAATCCTGTATAATTATGGTTGAAAAACTTTATAGAGGTGCATTATGACATTATTTTTAATAATAGGGATTTTGATACCAGTAGTTTATGTTCTTAGACTGACAATCAAAGAACATACGATTGGACTCAAGGAAATGTTCACGACAATTGTTTTATCTATGATAGGAATTGTCATATTTACTGTGATAGGTGTACTAATTAGCGGTCAAAATATTAATATAGCATCATTAATTTTTGCCTCGTTAATTACAGGGGTAATATGGGGACTATTATTATCAGGTGTATATAAATTATTTAACTATCTGACACATACATTTAAAAAATAAAACTAGCCATTGCAATATCAATCCTACAAAATTGAGACATGGCTAGTTTAATAATTTATTGAATATAGGCTGATAGTACTTGGAAATTTTCCATAATCCAAAGTATGCCTTGATATCCTAAATATAATCCTAATAATATTAAGGCTGCAGATATTATAAATCTAAGAATTGCAAACCCAACTCTAAATAACAATATCACAAGTAATGCAATTAAAATGATACTCACAATACTCATTATCAACACTCCTCATGAATATCCATAAACGATAATATAATCTTATTATAAAGCATCCATGATTAATTTGGAATCATACTTTAGTACATACCATTATCATGCTAAAGACTGATGTTGATATTATATTGTTCTATTATAATAATAAAGATTACTATTGGAGGGTATTTAATGCGGTTTTTTCTTAGTATTATAAAAAATACCATTGCAGTTATAGCTATTATTTGTATTATATATTTTGCATTAAAATATGCACCATTTCTAAGAGATCAAGATTGGAATCCGATAAATCATTCTATAAACAATGAGCAGTTGAATAACTTACCAAACAATTTAGATCGTCCTCATAACATATCAACAAATGGTAAGCGTTATGTGCTTGAGGATAATGATATTTTACAAAATATCCCGGCAAGTCAAACAAGAAATGTATTTAAATACATAGATAAGAAAGAGTTTATGGCGGTATCAGGCTTAGGAAGAATGGGATATAATGAAAATTACATTGCTGGACAACGTAATGACGAATTCATTATTTATAAATTTGGTAGTGATCAGATAAAAGTATATCGAACTGAAATAGAAATGGAACAAGATTTGAATGCACTTGGTCAATATATTGAATTAAAGCCTTTTGATGCATATTAATTAAGTTTTCATAATTGAACTAGTTTATTTTCTACGTTATGGTTAAGTTATAAACTATATTTCAAAGGTTGGTGTGATACATGTCTGAACAATCTAAAGAAAAACAAGCAAATGAACAAGCTAAAGCACAAAATCTTTTCGCTAAATGGAGAAAAGATGAAAAACTTTATAGTGACGATGATAAAAAGGATAAAGATAAATAACTAAATTGAGTTCATACTGAGTTTATTAAGATTAGGTACCACTAACTATTTTACGCATTGCGAAATAGTCGTGCTATCTAATCTCTTTTTTATTCAAAGATGTTGATATAGAATGAACTTAGTGCTTTATTTCAAACAACGAGTAATATAAAATAATAAAGGATGATTTAAATTAGAATTTGTAGAGGTGTTATGAGTGCAAAAGTTTTTTAAAAATAACAAATTAATTGTTGTTTTTTGTGCTGTTATAATTTTTATTGCACTGATTGGTTTGTCCTTAAGGTCACATACACAATCACCTCCTGAACAATATGTGGGGGATTCTGTTTCTCTTGGGCAAAGAGTCGTGAGCTATCCTGTCAATTTTGTTACTGGAGCGATAAATAATCTTTTTAGCTCAAATAAAACAACTGACAACAAGAAAATAAAACAACTAGAGTCTAAAAATGAAAAGTTAGAAGCGGAAAATAAAGATTTAAAAAAAGAATTAGATATGACTGATATTTCTAAATATGATCCAATTTCTGGTGCTGTAATCGCTAGAAATGCTGATCAATGGATGAATACAGTAATCATTGATAAAGGAAATAAAGACGGTGTTAAATCAAATATGGCTGTAATGACAGCTGAAGGTTTAGTTGGAAGAGTTACGAAAGTTAACCAATTTTCAGCACAAGTAGACTTATTATCTACTAACACTAGAACAGGTAAATTGTCTGTTAACATTCAACACGATTCTAAAAATGTATTTGGTTTAATCGATCACTATGATAAAAAGAATCAAGAACTAATCATTGGCAATATCAATAATAAAAATAAGATTTCAAAAGGCGATAAGGTCGTAACTAGTGGGTTAGCCGATCAATTACCAAGTGATTTATACATAGGTGAAGTGACCAAAGTTGAAAATGATGAGTACGGATTAGCAAAAGAAGTTAGAGTTAAAACAGGCGCTAATTTATCCGATATTAGCCATATATATATCGCCAAAAAAGATCCTGACAATGCTTCCGATGAAAGCAGGGACAATTGATGAGAGTATTTTTGTACTTAATCGTTGGTGTAGTACTGTTTTACATTGACAGTATCATTGGACTTCTAATCCCAATGCATTTTGGTCATTTCGAGTTTAATTTTATTCCTCATTTAATTTTGTTGTATATATTGTTGATAACGATTTATCGTGGCTTTGGAATCGGATTAATATTCGCAATTCTGTTTGGAATCGTAACTGATATATATGTCGGCAGTGTCTATGGATTATATATGTTTGGTTACTTAGCACTTGTCGTTATATTTGATAAATTTCTCAAAGTTTTTTATCGAGACTATACAATGATTTGTATTTTGAGTATTATTAGTATTATTGTTTTCGAAATTTACGTAGCAATTATTTATGGTGTGATTGGATTCGCTAATATTGATATAATCAATTTCACTTTATTAAGAATGATTCCAACTATTATATTAAATGTCATTTTACTTATTATACTTTTCCCAGCTTTTATAAAATTTATGAAAAAAACTCATATACAAGATTGACACCGGTATTTAGTAATGGTAAGATGCAATAGTTGAGTAGTTTTATAGCTACATACAACCGCTCAAATATAGGTTTAAGAACATTTTTTTATGTCACCTATATATGGCGTGACTTATTAATATAGGAGGTGCAAAGTATGTTTGCTATTATCGAAACAGGCGGTAAACAAATTAAAGTAGAAGAAGGTCAAGAAATCTTCGTTGAAAAATTAGATGTTAATGAAGGTGACTCATTCACATTTGATAAAGTATTATTTGTAGGTGGCGATTCAGTTAAAGTTGGTGCCCCAACTGTTGAAGGTGCTACTGTTACTGCTACAGTTAACAAACAGGGTCGCGGTAAAAAAATCACTGTATTTACGTATAAACGTCGTAAAGACTCTAAACGTAAAAAAGGCCATCGTCAACCATATACTAAATTAACTATTGATAAAATCAAGGCTTAATTTATGATTACAATTGACATCACTATTAATGATAGTGGAAAAGTAACAGACGTTATTATGGATGGTCATGCTAATCATGGTGAATATGGACATGACATTGTTTGTGCAGGTGCTTCAGCGGTTTTATTTGGAAGCGTTAATGCAATTCTAGGTTTAACTTCTGAGAAACCAGACATTGACTATGAGGATGATGGAGGTCATTTTCATATTAGAAGTGTAGATACAAACAATGAACAAGCGCAATTAATTCTTCAAGCAATGTTAGTTTCTTTACAAACGATTGAAGATGAATATAATGAAAATATCAGATTAAATTACAAGTGAGGTGTATCCCGATGTTAAAATTAAACTTACAGTTCTTCGCATCTAAAAAAGGGGTAAGTTCTACTAAAAACGGTCGTGACTCAGAATCAAAACGTTTAGGTGCTAAACGTGCTGATGGTCAATACGTTACAGGCGGTTCTATTTTATACCGTCAACGTGGTACAAAAATTTATCCTGGTGAAAATGTAGGTCGTGGTGGCGATGATACATTATTCGCTAAAATCGACGGCGTTGTTCGTTTCGAACGTAAAGGTCGCGACAAAAAACAAGTTTCTGTATACGCAGTAGCTGAATAATTTTTGTCTAGTTAACACCAGAAGTGAATGCTTCTGGTGTTTTATTTTGTTTTAATACAAAAGTGTAACTTTATAGTGTTAATTTTTCATGCTTTAATGGATAATGATATAATGTTGTCATTAAAGAACAAATCGTAAAAGAGGTGAGATATATGTTTGTCGATCAAGTTACAATATCTCTTAAAGCTGGTGATGGTGGTAATGGTATCACTGCCTATAGAAGAGAGAAATATGTACCATTTGGAGGACCAGCTGGTGGCGACGGTGGTAAGGGCGCATCAGTTGTTTTTGAAGTAGATGAGGGATTAAGAACATTATTAGACTTTAGATACCAACGTCATTTTAAAGCTAAAAAGGGCGAAAATGGGCAAAGTAGTAATATGCATGGTAGAGGTGCAGACGATTTAGTGTTAAAAGTACCTCCTGGTACAATAATCAAAAGTGTGGAAACTGATGAAGTATTAGCTGACCTTGTTGAAGATGGCCAACGTGCTGTCGTAGCTCGTGGTGGACGAGGTGGACGAGGTAATTCTCGCTTTGCTACACCTAGAAACCCAGCACCAGACTTTAGTGAAAATGGTGAGCCAGGTGAAGAATTAGATGTAACATTAGAGCTTAAATTATTAGCAGATGTTGGATTAGTTGGATTCCCTAGTGTTGGTAAATCAACATTATTGTCAATAGTTTCAAAAGCTAAACCTAAGATTGGTGCGTATCATTTTACTACAATTAAGCCAAATTTAGGTGTCGTTTCAACACCCGACAATAGAAGTTTTGTTATGGCCGATTTACCAGGTTTAATTGAAGGCGCTTCAGATGGTGTTGGATTAGGACATCAGTTTTTAAGACATGTTGAACGTACAAAAGTGATTGTTCATATGATAGATATGAGTGGGTCAGAAGGTAGAGATCCATTTGATGATTACCAAATTATAAATAAAGAATTAGTAAATTATAAACAACGATTAGAGGATAGACCTCAAATTGTAGTAGCTAATAAAATGGATATGCCCGATGCACAAGATAATTTAACTTTATTTAAGGAACAAGTAGATGATAGCGTTACGATTATTCCTGTTTCTACAATTACAAGAGATAATATTGAACAGTTATTATACGCTATAGCAGATAAATTAGATGAAGTTAAAGATATTGACTTTAGCGTTGATAACGATGAAGAAATAGGTGTTAACCGTGTACTTTATAAACACACGCCTTCTCAAGATAAATTCACTATCACTAGAGACGACGATGGTGCGTATGTAGTAAGTGGTAATGCAATTGAGAGAATGTTTAAAATGACAGACTTTAATAGTGACCCAGCAGTAAGAAGGTTTGCTAGACAAATGCGTTCAATGGGTATTGATGATGCATTGAGAGAACGTGGCTGTAGTAATGGAGACATCGTTAGAATTTTAGGTGGAGAATTTGAATTTGTAGAATAGGAGTGCTAACAGTGGACAACAATGATTATAAAAAGTTTTACTTGATACGTGAAGATGTCTTGCCTGAATCAGTGGTAAAAACATTAAAAATTAAAGATGCTTTAAAAAATAATCCGGAATTGTCCATTTATGAAGCTGTTAAATTATTTGATCTTTCACGTAGTGCATTTTATAAATATAGAGAAACAATCTTCCCTGTAGATGAAAAAATGTTAGATCATCGTGAATTTACGCTTATTCTTTATGTTAATGATATTGTAGGGATGTTAGCACAAGTACTTAATACGGTTTCTAAATTGCAATTATCTGTTCTTACTATACATCAAAGTGTACCAATGGAAGAGAAAGCTACGATAACATTATCACTTAGCGCAAAAGATACCACCATTTCAATTGATGAAATTATAAAGGCACTAAGAAATATTGAACATGTTTCTAAAGTTGAATTAATAAGTATGAGTATGTAAGGAAGGTAACGAATGTACGCTTATATTAGAGGTAAATTGACGCAATTATTTCCAACGCATGTAGTTGTTGAATCAATTAATGGGGTTGGATATGAAATTCAGACTCCAAATTCCTATCGATTTCAAAAATATTTGGAGAAAGAATTAGTAATTTATACATCTTTAATTGTTAGAGAAGATGCTCAGTTACTTTATGGATTTATTAATGAAGAAGAAAAAGATATGTTCTTAAGTTTAATCAAAGTTACAGGTATAGGTCCAAAGTCTGCATTAGCAATTTTAGCTACTAGTACACCAAATGAAGTTAAAATGGCAATTGAAAATGAGAATGATGCTTATTTGACTAAGTTTCCAGGTATCGGTAAAAAAACTGCACGTCAAATTGTGCTAGATTTAAAAGGCAAAGTTCAAATTACAAGAGAAACAACTGAGACACTTTTAAGTATGAATGAAGAAAATTCAAATAGCGAAAACCTAGTTAAAGAAGCATTACTCGCCCTAGAGGCTTTAGGTTACTCAAAACGAGAAATTTCTAAAGTTGAAAAAGTACTCAACAAATCAACATTTGATTCTGTTGATGAAGCAGTAAAACTAGGACTAAAAACACTTGTGTCTTAAATTATAAAAAAATCATATTATTTACAACTACTAATGTAACTGGGGGGAGAAACTATGGATGACAGAATGGTTGATCAAGCTTTGCATAGTGAAGAAACTTCTTTTGAATTATCACTTAGACCAACAATGTTAAAACAATATATTGGGCAATCATCAATAAAAAACAACTTAGAAGTATTCATTAAAGCAGCTAAACTACGTGAAGAGCCATTAGATCATGTACTTCTATTTGGACCACCAGGATTAGGTAAAACAACACTATCCAATATTATCGCTAATGAAATGAACGTTAATATAAGAACTGTCTCAGGTCCATCATTAGATAGACCAGGTGACTTAGCAGCAATACTATCTGGTTTGCAACCTGGGGATGTACTATTCATTGACGAAATTCATCGTTTAAGCAGCACAGTTGAAGAAGTTTTATATTCAGCGATGGAAGATTTCTTCATTGATATTATCATTGGAAAAGGTGATGAGGCTCGTAGTATTAGAATAGATTTGCCTCCATTTACGCTAGTAGGTGCGACTACACGGGCTGGAAGCTTAACTGGTCCACTAAGAGATAGATTTGGCGTTCATTTGAGATTAGAATATTATAATGAGAATGATTTAAAAGAAATTATAATTCGAACAGCAGAAGTGTTAAACACAAAAATTGATGATGAAAGTGCAACTGAGTTAGCTAAACGTTCACGAGGAACGCCTCGAGTCGCAAATCGTTTATTGAAACGCGTTAGAGATTTTCAACAAGTCAATGAAGATGAACAGATTTATATTGAGACTACTAAACAAGCTTTACAATTGCTTCAAGTAGATGCAGAAGGTTTAGACTACATTGATCATAAAATGATGAGATGCATCATTAATCAATATGATGGTGGTCCGGTGGGTCTTGATACCATAGCTGTTTCTATCGGTGAGGAGCGTATAACAATTGAGGATGTCTACGAGCCTTTTTTAATTCAAAAAGGATTTATAGAACGTACACCTAGAGGTAGAAAAGCTACTGCATTTGCATACGAACATTTCAAAAATTTTAATAAATGAGGGATAAAAAATGAATGTTGAGGAATTTGATTATGACTTGCCTGAATCATTAATTGCTCAGACCCCTTTAAAAGATAGAGACCAAAGTAGATTGTTAGTGTTAGGTAGAAACAGTGGTAATATTGAACATAAACATTTTAAAGATGTCATTAATTACTTGGAAACTGGTGATACACTTGTCTTAAATGATACACGTGTTATGCCTGCACGATTATTTGGTTTAAAAGAAGAGACTGGTGCAAAAGTTGAAATGCTAATGCTTACTCGAATTGAGAATAATGATTGGGAAGTTTTACTTAAACCAGCAAAGCGAATTAAAGTGGGGAATAAGTTGTCTTTCGGAGAGGGTAAGATTATAGCTGAATGTATAGAGGAATTGGATCAAGGTGGACGTATCATGCGTTTGCATTATGAGGGAATTCTTGAGGAAAGATTAAATGAACTCGGTGAAATGCCTTTACCACCATATATAAAAGAACGATTAGATGATCCTGACCGCTATCAAACTGTCTACGCTAAAGAAAGTGGTTCTGCAGCAGCACCAACAGCAGGGTTGCATTTTACAGATGAACTTTTAGATGAAATTAGAGCAAAAGGTATAAATATTGCATTTATAACATTGCATGTTGGATTAGGAACATTTAGACCTGTAAGTGTTGAAGATATTAATGACCATGAAATGCATAGTGAATATTATCAAATGACCCAAGAAACAGCTAACTTATTAAATCAAACAAAAAAAGAAGGTCATAGAATCATTTCTGTAGGTACAACCTCAACAAGGACTCTAGAGACTATTCGTCGTGATTACAATGAATTTGTAGCTGTTAGTGGATGGACTGATATTTTTATATATCCAGGATTTACATATAAAGCTATAGATGGTTTAATTACTAATTTCCATTTACCTAAATCAACTTTAGTTATGCTTGTATCAGCATTTAGTAGTCGAGAAAACATTTTAAACGCATATAAAGAAGCTGTTAAACTAGAATATAGATTTTTCAGTTTTGGAGATGCGATGTTAATTATTTAATGAATGAGAGGTATTAAATATGCCAGCAGTAACTTATGAACATATAAAGACTTGTAAACAATCAGGTGCACGTTTAGGTATCGTTCATACACCGCACGGTTCTTTTGAAACGCCTATGTTTATGCCAGTAGGAACAAAAGCAACTGTTAAAACAATGAGTCCTGAAGAATTAAGACAAATAGAAGCGAAAATAATATTAGGAAATACATATCATTTGTGGTTACAACCTGGAAATGATATTATCAAACAAGTTGGGGGTCTACATAATTTTATGAATTGGGATGGCCCTATTCTTACTGATTCAGGTGGTTTCCAAGTATTTAGTTTGAGTAATCTTCGTAAGATAACTGAAGAGGGTGTTGAGTTTAGACACCATACAAATGGATCGAAGTTATTTTTAAGTCCAGAGAAATCAATGGAAATACAAAATGACTTAGGTTCAGATATAATGATGGCTTTCGATGAATGTCCACCTATGCCTTCTGAGTATAAGTATGTTAAGGATTCAATTGAACGCACTACGAGATGGGCTGAGCGTTGTTTAAACGCACATAAGCGCCCAGAGGACCAAGCACTCTTTGGTATTATTCAAGGTGGCGAATATAAAGATTTAAGAGAACAATGTGCTAAGGAATTAGTCGCTTTAGATTTTCCTGGATATGCTATTGGTGGGTTGTCGGTAGGCGAACCTAAACCAGTTATGTATGAAATGGTTGAACATACAGTGCAATATATGCCAGATGATAAACCTCGTTATTTAATGGGCGTAGGTTCCCCTGATGCATTAATTGAATGTAGCATACGTGGCATGGATATGTTTGATTGTGTATTACCAACGCGTATTGCTAGAAATGGTACATGTATGACTTCAAACGGAAGATTAGTAATTAAGAATGCTAAATATGCAAACGATTTTAAACCACTAGATGAAAATTGTGATTGCTACACATGTAAGAATTATTCACGTGCTTATATCAGACATCTGATTAAAGCTGAAGAAACTTTCGGTATCCGTCTTACTACTATTCATAATTTACATTTTCTGCTAAAATTGATGGAAGATATTAGACAAGCTATTCGAGAAGATCGTCTTTTAGATTTTAAAGATGAATTCTTTGAACAATATGGGCTTAATGTAGAAAACCCTAAAAATTTCTAATAAGGAGACAACATAATGAACGTTTCAGCACTTATTTTACCTATAATTTTAATTATAGTATTTTATTTCTTTTTAATTCGACCTCAACAAAAACGTGCAAAAGAACATCGTGAAATGATTAGCCGAATCGAATCTGGTCAACGTATTACTACTATTGGTGGCTTGAAAGGAACTGTTAAAGCTGTTGATGAAACTACAGTTGTTATCACAGTTAATGGTCATGGAACAGAAATGACTTTCGAAAAACCAGCAATTAAACAAGTAGACCCTTCTTAAAGTTAAGGGGAAATGAAATTTATTTATTTAAAACTGTCGACAAAGTTCATACTATGTTGACAGTTTTTATATTATATGTATATGTGTAATAATCTTAATTTCACTAAAAGATGTAGTATGTTAATATAGATAGGTCATGTAATAACTATGTAATTTTTAATTAACTTGCACATGGTTTGTTAAAAGATTATTCTTAGTACATAAGTAAACAATGAGGTGTTCATGTGAAGAAATTTAGTAGGATAATTGCATTCATACTAATTGTAGCCGTTTTGTTTGTCGGAATGGGGCTTACATATAAGAATGTAGTTAAAAATGTAAATCTCGGACTAGATTTACAAGGTGGATTTGAAGTTCTTTATCAAGTTAAACCACTTGATGGGGATAAAAAAATCGATGAAAAAGCCTTGCAATCTACTGCTAGAACTTTGGAAAACCGTGTTAACGTGCTAGGTGTTTCTGAGCCTCACATTCAAGTTGAGGATCCAGATCGTATCAGAGTTCAATTAGCAGGTGTAAAAGATCCTGATGAGGCACGTAAAATATTATCTTCTCAGGCTAATTTAACTATTCGTGATGCCAATGATAAAGTTAAATTAACTGGTAAAGATATTGTACAAGGTTCAGCTAAACAAGAATTTAAGCAAGGTACTAATGAACCAGCTGTTACATTTAAATTAAAAGATCGTGCTAAATTTAAAAAAGTAACAGAAGAAATTTCGAAAAAACAAGAAAATATGATGGTAGTATGGCTTGATTATAAAAAAGGTGATAGCTACCATAAAGAGTTAGAAAAACCTGAAGATAAACGTAAATACGTTTCAGCTGCATCAGTAGATCAACCTATTAATTCTGATAGTGTTGAAATTTCAGGTGGATTTCATGGTCAACAAGGTGTGGAAAGAGCTAAACAAATTGCAGAATTACTGAATGCTGGTTCACTACCTGTTGATTTAAAAGAAATTTATTCTAATTCAGTAGGTGCACAGTTTGGTCAAGATGCACTTGATAAAACAATATTTGCATCAGCGATAGGCGTAGCAATTATATATCTATTTATGGTCGGTTTCTATAGACTACCTGGTTTAGTTGCTATCATCGCATTAACTGTTTATATTTATCTTACATTAGTAGCATTTAATTTCATTTCTGGTGTTCTTACATTACCAGGATTAGCAGCTCTCGTACTCGGTGTAGGTATGGCTGTCGATGCTAACATAATTATGTATGAACGGATAAAAGATGAATTACGAATTGGTAGGACGTTAAAACAAGCCTACTCTAAAGCAAACAAGAGTTCTTTCTTAACGATATTTGACTCGAACTTAACTACAGTTATTGCTGCAGGTGTATTATTCTTCTTCGGTGAAAGTTCAGTAAAAGGTTTTGCGACAATGTTACTTTTAGGTATTCTTATGATATTTGTAACAGCAGTATTTTTATCAAGAGGTTTATTATCATTACTTGTATCATCTAATTACTTTAAGAAGAAATTCTGGCTATTTGGAGTTAGTAAGAAAAATAGACATGATATTAATGAAGGTGTAGATGTTCATGATCTTAAAACTTCATATGAAAAGTGGAATTTTGTTAAATTAGCCAAACCATTAATCGGATTCAGTATTCTGATTTTGATTGTTGGTATTGTGATTTTAAGTATATTCAAATTAAACTTAGGTATTGATTTCTCTGCAGGTACGCGTGTTGATATCGACTCTGATACAAAATTGTCTCAACCTAAAGTTGAACGTACGATGAAAGACATGGGATTAACTCCAGATCAAGTTCAAATTAATGGTAGTGACAATAAACAAGCAACTGTGCAATTTAAGAAAGATTTATCTAAAAATGAAGTTGTAGAACTTAACAAAAAAGTGAACAATGAATACGGTCATAAACCAACTGTAAATACAGTATCACCAATGATTGGACAAGAATTAGCTAAAAACGCTATGAAGGCTCTTATCTATGCGGCAATAGGTATTATTATCTATGTTTCACTAAGATTCGAATGGAGAATGGGTCTATCATCAGTATTAGCATTACTGCATGACGTCTTTATGATTGTTGCATTATTCAGCTTACTTCGTTTGGAAGTTGATATTACATTTATTGCAGCAGTACTAACTATCGTAGGTTATTCAATTAATGATACGATTGTAACATTTGACCGTGTAAGGGAAAATCTGCATAAAATTAAAGTCATTACTAAACCAGAGCAAATCGATTACATCGTTAATCGCTCTATTCGTCAAACAATGACTCGTTCCGTTAATACTGTTTTAACGGTAATTGTTGTCGTAGTTGCGATTTTAATATTTGGGGCATCAAGCTTATTCAATTTCTCATTAGCATTATTAATTGGATTAGTATCTGGTGTATTCTCTTCAGTATTTATCGCTGTTCCTTTATGGGGTATAATGAAGAAACGACAACTTAAAAAAGCAGATAACGGTAAATTAACGGTATACAAAGAGAAAAAATCAAATGATGAAAAGATTTTAGTATAAATTATTAGGGAGTAGGACATTGCATTCAATGTTCTACTCTTTTTCTAGTATCATTAATAGTTTTATCAACTAAACGTTGTTTACTTTTTATTTAGTTGAATTTTCGGTATAATGGCTTTTGGAAAAAGGGAGGATAATTACATGATTAAATCTAAATATAACTGGCTCTATGAACCTCCAACAGAATACATAAATGAAACTTTAATAAAAAAATATCAATTAACACCGATTATAAAAAAACTGCTTGAAAGTAAATCGATAACTGATGATGAGTCAATTAAAGCCTTATTAGATGAAACTATCATTAACCACGATCCATGGCTATTAAGTGATATGGAAAAAGCGGTGACTCGAATCAATGAAGCAATTGATAAAAATGAGCGTATATTGGTATATGGTGATTATGATGCCGATGGTGTCACTTCTACAACTATATTAGTTAAAACATTGCAGACATTAGGGGCTGAAGTGGGTTGGTATATTCCTAATCGATTTTCAGAAGGTTATGGTCCTAATGAACTTGCATTTAGAAATGCATATGATGAAGGCGTGTCTCTCATCATAACTGTCGATAATGGCATACAAGGTCATAAAGAGATTGAAATGGTACAAAAGCTAGGAGTTGATGTCATAGTAACTGATCATCATGAAATTGGACATACTTTGCCTGAAGCGTATGCCATCGTACATCCAATGCATCCAGAGTATGAATACCCATTTCACTTTTTATGTGGTGCTGGTGTAGCTTACAAACTGTCTCAAGTTTTATTAGACAATCCTCCTAATTATTTTGTAAGTTTAGCTGCGATTGGTACTATAGCAGATTTAGTGTCAATGACAGATGAAAACCGCTCTATAGTAAAACAAGGTTTATCATTTTTAAATCAAAGCTGCCCGATTCAAATTAAAGCATTACTTAACCAAGCTGGTTATAATGACACGATTAACGAAGAAACTGTAGGTTTTATTATAGGGCCGCGACTTAATGCCGTTGGTAGATTAGAGGATGCATCATTAGCTGCTGAGTTATTAATGACCGAAGATGAAGAAGAAGCTGAATTTCTTGCTGAACAAGTAGAACATTTTAATGTTGAACGTAAAGAAATAGTAGCTCAGATAACTGATGAGGCACTAGCCATTGCTGAAGAAAAAGTAAATAATGGCAATCAATTTTTACTATTAGCTAAAGAAAATTGGCATGAAGGTGTCTTAGGTATAGTAGCATCTAAAATTGTTGAGACATATGCATTACCTACCTTAATTTTGAATATTGATTTAGAACAAAATCATGCTAAAGGATCAGCTCGTAGTATAGAACAAGTTTCAATGTTTGAAATTTTGAGTGCACATCAAGATTTAATTTCTAAGTTTGGTGGTCATCATATGGCTGCGGGTATGACTATGGAGATAGATTATATTGAAGCATTAGAGCAAGGATTAAATGACTGGATGTTTAAATTATCAGAACATACGTCACTAGAGCCGACAAAACATGTATCAGTTAAATTAGAAGAGAATGATATTTCTATAAATAACATTCGTGATATTCAAAGACTAAGTCCATTTGGCACAGACTTTGAAAAACCATTATTGGAAATTGATGATAATGAAGTCGTTGATGTTAGAGCAATTGGAAAAGATAAAAACCATTTAAAATTAGTAACCGGTCAGTTACAATTACAAAGCATATTTTGGAAAAATGGTCAGTTAGCAACTCAAATTGAACCTGGTCAACCAATCAATCTACTAGGAAATTTACAAATCAATGAATGGAACGGAAATCAATCACCACAGTTTATTATTCAAGATATAGCAACGAATAATGAACAAATATTAGATTACCGAAGTAAACGTAAACAATTAAATATAGACCCAAACGATACTAAAGTTGCTTTTTTAATACACCCTAAAAAAGAAAAATTGAATCATAATTACTATTATTATGGTGATAAAATCGATCAAGAACATGAAGTAGTAATTTTAAGAGACTTGCCCAATGATTTAGACAGTCTTAAAGATAGTCTCAAAAACTTAAATTATTCACAACTCTATTTAGTACTGCAACATCAGCAGAGTATATATTTTGATGGTATGCCCACGTCAAATCAATTTAAAAGCTGTTTCAAAGCGCTAATGACCAAAAAAGAAACCAATCTTGAACAAGAGGGTATGTTACTGTGTCAACATTTGAATGTTAAACCTAATATTTTAAAATTTATGCTTAAAGTATTTTATGAGTTAGGTTTTGTTACAGAAGAAAATGGTATAATTAAAATTGTAGATAATGCTAACAAACAAAATATTGAAACAAGTCGCGTTTATCAATTAAGACAATCAAGAATGGAAGTTGAGAAACTTTTACTATATGATGATTTCACGCAACTAAAAACTTGGATCAAATCACAGAAGGGTTAGTAAATAGGAGGAAATAGATAAATGGATTTAAAGCAATATGTTTCGGAAGTGCAAGATTGGCCTAAACCGGGGGTAAGTTTTAAAGATATAACTACAATTATGGATAACGGGGAAGCTTATGGTTATGCTACCGATCAAATTGTAAAATATGCTAAGGACAGAGATGTAGATGTTGTTGTAGGTCCGGAAGCTAGAGGATTTATCATTGGATGTCCAGTAGCGTATTCAATGGGCATTGGTTTTGCACCTGTTAGAAAAGAAGGTAAATTACCTCGTGAAGTCATCCGATATGAATATGACTTAGAATATGGTACAAATATTTTAACGATGCACAATGATGCCATTAAACCAGGGCAGCGTGTACTTATAACTGATGACTTATTAGCTACTGGTGGTACTATTGAAGCAGCTATTAAATTAGTTGAAAAACTAGGAGGCATCGTCGTAGGTATTGCATTCATAATCGAACTTAAATATTTAAATGGTATCGAAAAAATTAAAGATTATGATGTTATGAGTTTAATTTCATATGATGAATAGATGACTAGAATAAAAAGACATATTAACATGTTTTTAATGTCTAACAATTTTTGGGAATGAGATAATGAATTCGTAATGGGATTCTATCTCATTCCCATTTTTTCGTTAAATTGTTTACTTGATTTGATTTCAGCGTAACACCATTTATTTATTTAAAAACTTGTAGTATCATAGAACTATTATTTATAAAAATGTTAAGGCTTTTGTAGTTCTTTTAACATTTGATAAAATTAAAGTAATACTCGCATTTCTATATCTAAATAGATGATATACTCGGATTAATGAAGGACAATGTATGTTTTCTTAATTTTCAAAAATTCGAATATGAGTTGAGTATTTGAAATACAAATGAGTTGGGGTGTCATATATTGAATAACGAGTATCCATATAGCGCTGATGAAGTGCTAAATAAAGCTAAATCATATTTATCAACTGACGATTATCAATATGTTCTAAAAAGTTACCATATAGCTTATGAAGCCCATCAAGGACAGTTCCGCAAAAATGGTCTTCCGTATATCATGCATCCTATTCAAGTAGCGGGCATATTAACAGAAATGCGTTTAGATGGTCCAACGATAGTGGCAGGTTTTTTGCATGACGTCATTGAAGATACGCCGTACACATTTGACGATGTTAAAGATATGTTTAATGAAGAAATAGCGCGTATTGTTGATGGTGTTACTAAACTTAAAAAGGTAAAATACCGCTCTAAAGAAGAACAACAAGCAGAAAATCATCGTAAATTATTTATTGCAATTGCAAAAGATGTTCGAGTGATACTTGTCAAATTAGCCGATAGATTACATAACATGAGAACATTAAAAGCTATGGCTAGAGAAAAACAAGTGCGTATCTCAAAAGAGACACTAGAAATTTATGCACCGTTAGCACATAGATTAGGTATTAATACGATTAAATGGGAATTAGAAGATACTGCACTAAGATATATAGACAGTGTTCAGTATTTCCGTATTGTCAATTTAATGAAGAAAAAGCGTAGTGAACGGGAAGCTTATATCGCTAATGCAATAGATAAAATTCAAACAGAAATGATTAAAATGGACATCACTGGAGAAATTAGCGGTAGACCTAAACATATTTATAGTATATACCGAAAAATGATGAAGCAAAAAAAGCAGTTTGATCAAATATTCGATTTATTAGCTATTCGTGTAATTGTTAATTCTATTAATGATTGTTATGCAATTTTAGGGTTAGTCCATACATTATGGAAACCAATGCCCGGAAGATTTAAAGATTATATTGCAATGCCTAAACAGAATATGTATCAATCTCTCCATACCACTGTAGTTGGTCCTAATGGAGACCCTTTAGAAATACAAATTAGAACGTATGAAATGCATGAAATAGCTGAACATGGTGTTGCAGCTCATTGGGCATATAAAGAAGGAAAAACAGTTAATGAAAAGAACCAAGATTTTCAAAATAAATTAAATTGGTTAAAAGAATTAGCTGAAGCTGATCATACATCATCTGACGCACAAGAATTTATGGAATCACTGAAATATGATTTACAAAGTGATAAAGTATACGCTTTTACACCTGCAAGTGATGTTATTGAATTGCCTTATGGAGCAGTTCCAATAGATTTCGCTTATGCTATTCATAGCGAAGTCGGAAATAAGATGATTGGTGCAAAAGTTAATGGTAAAATTGTTCCTATTGATTATGTTCTTCAAACCGGAGATATTATTGAAATTCGTACAAGTAAGCACTCTTATGGACCTAGTAGAGATTGGCTTAAGATAGTTAAATCATCAAGCGCTAAAAGTAAAATTAAGGGTTTCTTTAAAAAACAAGACCGTTCATCTAACATTGAAAAAGGTAAGTTTATGGTCGAAGCAGAAATTAAAGAACAGGGCTTTAGAGTAGATGATATTTTAACTGATAAAAATATAGAAGTTGTTAATGAGAAATACAATTTTGCAAATGATGATGACCTATTTGCAGCAGTTGGATTTGGTGGTGTAACAGCATTACAGGTTGTTAATAAATTGACCGAAAGACAACGTATACAAGATAAACAAAAAGCGCTAAACGAGGCACAGGAAGTTATTAAATCACTTCCGATTAAAGATGATATCATCACTGATAGTGGTGTATATGTCGAAGGTATAGAGAATGTATTGATAAAGCTTTCAAAATGTTGTAATCCAATCCCTGGAGATGATATTGTAGGATATATCACTAAAGGACATGGTATTAAAGTGCATCGTACAGATTGTCCTAATGTTAAAAATGAAACAGAACGATTAATAGCAGTTGAGTGGGTTAAATCTAAAGATTCTACTCAACAATACCAAGTAGATTTAGAAGTTAGTGCATATGATCGTAATGGTTTATTAAATGAAGTAATACAAGCCGTTAATTCTACAGTTGGAAGTATTATTAAAATCAATGGGCGGTCTGATACTGATAAAAATGCAATTATCACTATTAGTGTTATGGTGCGTAATGTTAATGATGTATTCCGTGTAGTTGAAAAACTAAAACAATTAAGTGATGTATATACAGTGTCAAGAGTTTGGAATTAATGAGGTGCTATTAATATGAAAGTAGTTGTACAAAGAGTAAAAAGAGCAGCAGTTACAAATAAAAGCATTCACAATGAAATCGACAAGGGTTTCTGTCTTTTAGTCGGAATAGGTAAGGATACAACAGAAGCAGATATAGATGCAGTTGCTAAAAAGATTATTAACGCTCGTTTGTTTGAAGATGAGAATGGCAAACTTAATTTAAGTATCCAACAAGTTGAAGGTCAAATTTTATCTATTTCACAATTTACTTTATATGCTGATGTACGTAAGGGTAATAGACCAGGATTTTCAAATTCAAAAAATCCTGAAGAAGCTAATGTGTTATACGAAAAATTTAACACTGCTTTAAAAGCTTATGACGTTGAAGTGAAAACAGGTGAATTTGGTACTGATATGGAAGTTGAAATTATCAATGATGGTCCAGTTACTATTATCTATGAAAGTCAGGATGGCAAAATAATATGAACAAAGTAGATGCATGGTTATCTAAACATGACCTTAAAAATCTAACAACATTGATAGTTGTAGGTGCTTTTATATTATTTTTAATATTATTATTTATGTTAATGAATCATAGTGATCAAGGGAGTAATAGAATTACAGTTTCAGAGAATGCTGAGTTACGAACTGGTCCAAATGCTGCTTATCCTGTGATTTACCAAGTCGAAAAAGGTGATACGTTTACTAGATTGAGTAAATCAGGTAAATGGATAGAAGTTGAAAGCAGAGATGGTTCTGAAAAAGGTTGGATAGCTGGATGGCACACAAGCTTAAATATTGAAGCGGGTGCGAATAAAAAAGTAAACCCTTTGAAAAATAAGGTCATTGTCTTAGATCCTGGCCATGGAGGCAATGACCAGGGTGCATCCAGTAATACTTCAAAAAAGAGTTTGGAGAAGAACTATACTTTAAAAACAGCTAAAGAACTGAGACGTGCTCTTGAAAAAGCGGGGGCAACAGTTAAATTAACACGTTCTGATGATACATATGTTAGCTTAGATGATAGAAAACTTAATGGTGATGCATACATTAGTATACATAATGATTCTCTTGATAGTCCTAATGCTAATGGTGCAACTGTTTATTGGTATAAAAATAATCAAGAAGCTTTAGCTGAAACGTTAAATACAAACATACAAAAGAAAGCCATGTTGTTTAATAGAGGAACTCGACAAGAGAACTTCCAAGTACTCAGACAAACCAATAAGCCAGCCGTATTATTAGAATTAGGATATATAAGTAATCCAACAGATGAGGTAATGATACGAAATCAAATCCATCGACAAGTTGTAGAGGAAGCTGTAGTGGATGGTTTAAAACAATATTTTGCATCTTAAAGCTTGCAAACTATGCATAAACTCGTTATTATAATTAGTGAACTTTATATATAATACCGTTATGATTCTTGAAAGTATAAATGAAAGAGGTAGCAATAATTGATATTGTGAAGAGATATAATCCATGGCTGGAAGATTATACTGAGTAATTTATTACTTTGAACACAAGAACAGGTGCTTTAATAGATTAAGCCGTTTGACGTACGTTACACGTTTTGAGTGGTAATTAAGTTTTACTAACGAATTTAATTACAATTAGGGTGGCAACACGGCGATTCGTCCCTTGTATAGTAGAAATGCTATATAAGGGACTTTTTTTATTAAAGAGAGTTTGTAAAAATACAAAGAAGGAGTGATTGTGTGATTAGAATTCCTAGAGGTACACAAGATATCTTACCTGAAGATTCTAGTAAATGGCGTTACATTGAAAATCAACTTGATAAATTAATGAAATTATACAATTATAAAGAAATCCGCACGCCGATATTTGAAAGTACAGATTTGTTTGCACGTGGCGTGGGTGACTCTACAGATGTCGTACAAAAAGAAATGTACACTTTTAAAGATAAAGGTGACAGAAGCATAACTTTAAGACCAGAAGGAACTGCAGCTGTTGTACGTTCATACATTGAGAATAAAATGCAAGGTATTCCAAATCAGCCTGTTAAATTATATTATAATGGGCCAATGTTCAGATATGAACGTAAACAAAAAGGACGATACCGTCAATTCACTCAATTCGGCGTTGAAGCGATTGGCGCTGAAAATCCGAGCATGGATGCTGAAGTTCTAGCTATGGTGATGCATATCTATGAATCATTTGGTCTTAAACATTTAAAATTAGTTATCAATAGTATTGGTGATGCTGATTCACGTAAAGAATATAATGAGGCACTAATACGTCATTTTGAGCCAGTGATAGATACATTTTGTGATGATTGTAAATCAAGATTACACACAAATCCAATGAGAATACTAGATTGCAAAATTGATAGAGATAAAGAAGCGGTTAAAAATGCGCCAAGAATTACTGATTACTTAAATGACGATTCAAAAGCTTACTTTAATGAAGTGAAGACTCACTTAGATGATTTAGGTATTTCATATGTTGAAGATCCTAACCTTGTACGTGGTCTTGATTATTACACACACACTGCTTTTGAGTTAATGATGGATAATCCTAATTATGATGGTGCAATAACTACCTTATGTGGTGGTGGTCGATATAATGGACTGCTTGAATTATTAGATGGACCAAATCAAACGGGTATTGGTTTCGCTTTAAGTATTGAAAGATTGTTATTGGCGCTTGAAGAAGAAGGAATTGAATTGGACGTCGAGGATACGTTTGATCTTTTTATCGTTACTATGGGTGAAGAAGCTGAACGATACAGCGTTAAGCTTTTAAATCAACTCAGAAAATCGGGTATAAAAGCCGACAAAGATTATTTACAACGTAAAGTTAAAGGCCAAATGAAACAAGCTGATCGCTTGAATGCTCAATATACTGTTGTTATCGGTGATCAAGAGCTTGAAAATGAAGTGATTGATGTCAAAGACATGTCAACAGGTGAAACAGAAACTATTAACTTAAATAACTTAGTAAATTATTTTCAAGAAAAAAATAATTAATAAAAAGGAGAATATAAATGAGTAAAAGAACAACGTATTGTGGTTTAGTTACAGAAGAACTTTTAAACCAGAAAGTTACTTTAAAAGGTTGGGTTCATAATCGTCGTGACTTAGGTGGTTTAATCTTTGTCGATTTACGTGACAGAGAAGGTATCGTGCAAATCGTCTTTAACCCTGATTTCTCTGAAGAAGCTTTAAGTGTTGCTGAAACAGTAAGATCAGAATATGTAGTTGAAGTTGAGGGAACAGTAACAAAGAGAGATCCTGATACTGTGAATTCTAAAATTAAAACTGGTCAAGTAGAAGTACAAGTTTCTAATATATCAATTATCAATAAATCAGAAACACCACCATTTTCTATTAATGAAGAAAATCAAAATGTTGATGAAAACATCCGTTTAAAATACCGTTATTTAGATTTAAGACGTCCAGAGTTGGCACAAACATTCAAAATGAGACATCAAACAACACGCGCTATTCGTGAATATTTAGATAACAATGGTTTCTTCGATATTGAAACTCCTGTTTTAACTAAATCTACACCAGAAGGTGCCAGAGATTATTTAGTACCTTCTCGAGTTCATGAAGGAGAATTTTATGCATTACCACAATCACCTCAATTATTTAAACAATTATTAATGATTAGTGGTTTTGACAAATATTATCAAATTGTTAAATGTTTCCGTGATGAAGACTTACGTGCAGATCGTCAACCTGAATTTACTCAGGTCGATATTGAAATGAGTTTCGTTGATCAAGAAGATGTGATTCAAATGGGTGAAGAAATGTTACGAAAAGTTGTTAAAGATGTTAAAGGCATTGACGTATCAGGTCCTTTCCCTAGAATGACTTATGAAGAAGCGATGAGACGCTATGGTTCAGATAAACCTGATACTCGTTTTGAAATGGAACTTAAAGATGTATCACAGTTAGGTCGTGAAATGGACTTTAAAGTATTTAAAGATACTGTAGAAAATAACGGCGAAGTAAAAGCCATTGTAGCTAAAGGTGCAGCCGACAATTATACTCGTAAAGACATGGACGCATTAACAGAATTCGTAAATATTTATGGTGCTAAAGGACTTGCATGGGTAAAAGTTGTTGATGATGGATTGAGTGGTCCAATCGCTCGTTTCTTTGAAGATTCAAATGTTGCAACTTTAAAAGATCTTACACAAGCTGAATCAGGAGACTTAGTAATGTTTGTCGCTGATAAACCAAATGTAGTAGCTCAAAGTTTAGGTGCTTTACGTATTAAAATTGCCAAAGAATTAGGTTTAATTGATGAAAATAAACTTAATTTCTTATGGGTAACAGATTGGCCGTTATTAGAATATGATGAAGATGCTAAACGTTATGTAGCTGCACATCATCCATTTACTTCACCTAAACAAGAGGATATTAGTAAATTAGATTCAGAACCTCAAAACGCACAAGCGAATGCATATGACATCGTTTTAAATGGTTATGAATTAGGTGGGGGATCAATCAGAATTGCAGACGGTGAATTACAAGAAAAAATGTTTGAAGTATTAGGATTCACTAAAGAACAAGCTAGAGAACAATTTGGATTCTTATTAGATGCATTTAAATATGGTGCACCACCACATGGCGGTATTGCACTAGGCTTAGACCGTTTAGTAATGCTACTAACTAATCGTACAAACTTACGTGATACAATTGCATTCCCTAAAACAGCTTCTGCGACTTGCTTGCTTACAGATGCACCAGGTGAAGTCTCAGATAAACAATTAGAAGAGCTTTCTTTACGTATTCGTCATTAGATTTAACATATAGAAGGATATAAATACATTAGTCATCGAAATCACAATAGATTTTGGTGACTTTTATTTAGTGTTTTTCTTTTAGAATTATATTCAGTCTTTAAAAAACTATAATAATATTATTTAAACTTAATTTTATTATAGTTTTGCTTCACAAAATATACATTTCTATCTAGTTCATAAGGATTTCTTTATTTATACCTCTGTGGTAATATATAAACATAAGGTAGTCATCTGTATTGTTCGTACGTTTGCTTTTTATTTGGGCCTAACACTTTTTGATCAGGGAGCCCAATAGGTTTTCTTGCAGCGCACACGCCTCAATTGGAGGACTTGCAAAACAAGAAACAGGGCACCCACCTGTATATAGCAGGCCGAATGATCAAGCTTTTTATAACTACGGCAATCACGGACTCTACCGGTACGCAAGGCTTTATGTCTTGCGTATTTTTATTTGTCTTTTTCTGTTAATATAAAGTTATCGTATTGTTTTTTATAAAGGAGTTTAAAATGAAACATCAATTTTCAAGAAACGAATTAGCATATGGACAAGAGGGTTTAGATCTATTAAAAGAAAAAACAGTTGCAGTTCTTGGGGTAGGTGGTGTTGGTTCATTTGCTGCCGAAGCATTAGCAAGAACCAATATTGGTCATATTATTTTAATCGATAAAGATGACGTAGATATCACAAATGTCAATCGTCAAATACATGCACTCACTACAACTATCGGACAAAGTAAGGTCACTTTGATGGAAGAACGTATTAAACTTATTAACCCTGATTGTAAAGTAACACCACTTCACATGTTTTATACTGAGGAGACATATGAGGATTTATTTAATAATTATGATATTGATTACTTTATCGATGCAAGTGATACTATAATATATAAAGTTCATCTGATGAAAGAGTGTTTAGAACGAGGAATTAAGATGATTTCAAGTATGGGGGCAGCTAATAAAACTGATCCTACACGATTTAAAATAGCAGATATTTCTAAAACTTATATGGACCCTATGGCTAAAATTATTCGTAATAAACTAAAGCGTCAAGGTATAAAAAAGGGTGTACCTGTCGTGTTTTCTGATGAAAGTCCTATTGTAATTCGTGAAGATGTAAAAGCAACCGTTGGAGATGCAAACGCTATTAATCGTAAAGGGCAAATGCCTCCATCATCAAATGCATTTGTACCAAGTACAGTAGGATTAATCTGTGCGAGTTACGTAGTAAATGACATTTTAAAAAATATACCTGTACGCCGTATTAAAGATAAAGGGAATATATAAATAATAGACTATGAATCAAATTTAAAAGTCATTTATAATGGCTAATTGATTCATAGTCTTTTTTATTTTTTGTTTCTTAAATTATCATAAATAGTTTTAAATTGTTGTTCACTTTTTGATGTTGATTTAGGCTCATAATAAATTTTATTTTTGAGTTTATCTGGCAAGTATTGTTGAATGACGTGTCCATTTTCATAGTTATGAGGGTACTTATAACCTATGGCACGACCTAAATCTTTAGCTCCAGCATAATGTCCATCTCGTAAATGGTCAGGAATTTGGCCTATATTACCTTTACGTATGTCACTAAGTGCACTGTCAATCGCAGTGATTGCTGAGTTGGATTTAGGTGATAATGAAAGCTCAATTACAGCTTGACTAAGAGGTATTCTCGCTTCCGGGAACCCCAGTCGCTCTGCCGATTGAATGGCTGCAAGCGTACGTTGTCCCGCATTAGGTGAAGCCAATCCTACATCTTCATAACTAATGACTAATAAGCGTCTTACAATAGTCGGTAAATCGCCAGCTTCAATTAATCTTGCTAAATAGTGTAATGCAGCATTTACATCACTACCTCTTATTGATTTTTGAAAAGCACTCATAACATCATAGTGCATATCTCCATCTTTATCGCTTACGAAAGCACCTTTTTGCAAACAATCTTTAGCATCTTGGAGAGTAATATGTCTAATTTCATTTTCAACTGAAGCACTTAAAACAGCCAATTCAAGAGCATTTAAAGCACTTCTAACATCTCCTTGGCTTTGCGTAGCAAAATATTCTAATGCATCTTCATCTACTTTGGGATGATAATTAGCTAAGCCACGTTGAGAATCATTTAATGCTCTATTGATTGCGAGTCGCACATCATCATGATCTAATGAATACAGTTCGAATATTTGAGCTCTAGAGCGAATAGCTGGGTTGATTGCATGATATGGATTTGAAGTTGTTGCACCAATCAAGACGATCTTACCATTTTCTAAATGTGGTAATAAGAAATCTTGTTTAGCTTTATCTAACCGGTGAATTTCATCTAATAAAAGAATGACTTGACCAGACATTTTGGCTTCTTCGACTACCATTTGCATATCTTTTTTTGAATTTGTAACTGCATTTAATTGTCTAAATTTATAGTCAGTGCTACCAGAAATTGCTTTCGCAATACTCGTTTTACCAATGCCTGGTGGCCCATAAAATATCATTGATGATAATCTTTTGGTTTCAACCATTCGTCTAATAATGCCTCTAGGTCCTACTAAATGTTGCTGCGAAATGATTTCGTCAATGTTAGTAGGTCTCATTCTTGAAGCTAAAGGTTCTGTAATCACTATTTTCACACCTTTCTAATACTATCTTAACTGAAAAAATGCTAGAATGGTATTATATATTATTCGAATTAAGTGAGGTAATGTTATGAAAATATCAACGAAAGGGAGATACGGCTTAACTTTAATGATTTCCCTTGCTAAAAGAGAAGGGCAAGGATGCGTATCTTTAAAGTCAATTGCTGAAGAAAACAGTTTGAGTGATTTATATCTCGAACAATTAGTTGGTCCTTTAAGAAATGCTGGTTTAATTCGAAGTGTTCGTGGTGCCAAAGGTGGTTATCAACTTAGAGTACCAGCTGACGAAATTAAAGCAGGCGATATTATTCGTTTACTAGAAGGTCCTATAACGATAGTCGAAAGTATTGAATCAGAACCACCTGCACAAAAACAGTTATGGTTAAGAATGAGAGATGCTGTTAGAGAAGTATTAGATAATACTACTTTAAAATATCTAGCAGACTATGTCGAAACTGATGATAAACTTGATGGTTACATGTTTTATATTTAATTTTAAAAAATATGTTTATATACAAATGTGTGTGGTAAATAATAATTACAACAGTACGGTACATTCTTTATTTTGTATCTCAGAATTAACTTGATACTTGATCGATAAAAATATTCTTAAATTTGAAAGGAGAATTTCATTATGGGATTCATGGATAAAGCGAAAGATGCAGCAGATAAATTTAAAAATAGCGATAACGAACAAGTTGATAAAGCTAAAGACAAAATCAATGAATATACTGAAAAAAACAACGATGACAAAAAAGATGATAAATAATTAAATTTTTGAGCGATAACATTTGATGTTATCGCTTTTTTATGTGTAAATAAATATTTATAAATTAGGTAATTCAAAACATTTTTATTAAATTTAATGTTGTTTTAGCACTAATACCTAAATGTTTATAAGCAAATAAAAGGAGTGAGATTAAATAATATCCCACTCCAAATTATACCTTAATTCTCTCACTATCCATCAATTTTAAATTTTAATATTGATTATTGATTCAATTTTTCAATAATATTCTGTAAACGAGTGAAGGATTCAAATTGCTTTTCTTGATCATAAATATAGCTGATTCCCATGAGTTCATCAATTTCACCATATTCTTCAATAAATGCTTCTAACTTCTCTTTAACTGTTTCCTCTGAACCTATTAGCGAATCATTAAATCTTTGTTTAGCCATTTCAAATTCTCTAGGTGTTAGAAGAGCTTGTAAGTCATTTGTAGGTGGTTGTACTGGTTGCATTCTACCACGAGCAATACCAATAAATACTTGAGCTAAAGTGCTTGCTAGGTATTCAGCTTCTTCATCACTTTCAGCTACTATCACATTCAAGCATACAATCATATAAGGCTTATCTAATACGTCAGAAGGTTCAAATAGTTCTTTATATATTTGAATAGCCTCTTTCATTTGCTGAGGTGCAAAATGACCTGCAAAGACATAAGGTAATCCCTTACGTGCAGCTAAATGAGCTGAATCAGTAGATGATCCAAGAATGTATAATGGTACATTTTTACCTACAGCAGGATAAGCTCTTACATAAGCTTGTTTATTTCCAGGTCCAAAATAAGTTTGTAATTGTTCAACTTCTTCAGGAAACTCATATACGCCATTATGCTGATCACGTCTCAATGCGCTAGCTGTCATCATATCAGTCCCTGGAGCTCTACCTAAGCCTAGATTAACTCTGTTTGGGAAAAGTGTTTCCATTGTTCCAAATTGCTCCGCAACTATTAGAGGAGCATGGTTTGGTAACATAATCCCTCCAGATCCAACTTTAATACGTTTCGTATGTTCAAGTGTATGTTGAATCAATAGAGAAGTTGCAGAACTTACTAAATTTGGTGCGTTATGGTGTTCTGCAATCCAGTATCTTTCATAATTAAGTGAATCTAACTTTTGAGCTAAACTAATCATATCCTCAATTGCTTCTTTATCACTCTGACCTTCTCTTATTGGAACTAAATTTAATGCAGATACCTTTAGATTACCCACAGTTTTCATCTCCTCATATAAAATTAATATGGTTCAGTTTAACAAAATATGTAGTTTAATTTATATTGAAATGCTCATAATCGATAATGTTAGTGAAAAAATATTAATAATTTAATTAAAGTACATTTAAAAATATTTATAAGTTAATGTGGGGTTAATTTTGAAAGTGGTTGAGTGTTAAAATATTAAATAATGGAAAAATTTATGTTTATGAACAACTATATAGAAAAATTTCTATTCAGGTGCTATTATAGGAACATTGATAATATTGTGAGGAGTGTACTTAAAAATGGAAGTATATGCAGATTATGCTGCAACTACACCTGTCAAACCAGAAGTAATTGAAGAGATGATGACAATTTATAAATCACATTTTGGTAATCCATCGTCTATTCATTCTATAGGAAGAGATGCACGTCGTTATCTAGATGAATCAAGAAGAACAGTTGCTAAATTATTGAATGCTAAGCCTAGCGAAGTCATTTTTACAAGTGGCGCAACTGAATCAAATAATACAGCCATTAAAGGATTAGTATACGCAAATGAACATCTTGGAAATCACATTATTACAACTAAAATTGAGCATCATTCTGTCTTACACGTGTTTGAACAATTGGAAAAAGAAGGATATGATGTCACTTATTTAGATGTAGATGATACAGGTGCAATAGATTTGCATCAACTTAAAGAAGCATTAACGAATGACACTATTTTAGTTTCAATAATGTTTGTTAATAATGAAGTTGGAACTGTTGAACCTATGTATGATATTGAAGATATTGTTAGTGAGTCAAACGCATTATTTCATGTAGATGCAGTTCAAGCAATCGGACACTTAGATGTTAATTTTGAAGATTTTAAAATGGATACTTTAAGTTTGACAGCACATAAATTCGGCGGTCCTAAAGGTGTAGGTGTCTTATTAGTTAGAGATAAAACCCCAATAGAGTACTCTCAACTAGGAGGAGAACAAGAAACTAAACGACGTGCAGGAACAGAAAATTTAGCACAAATTGTTGGTTTAACAAAAGCACTAGAATTAGCACATAAGAATAGAGATGATAATAATTTACATTTAATGCAATTAAAAGAATTATTCTTAGTTAGTCTACAAGAACGTGCGATTCCTTTTGAGGTAAATGGTTCTATGATCGATACAACAGGACATATTCTAAATTTATATTTCCCATTCATAGACGTGGAAACTTTGCTAACACTTTTAGATCTAGCTAACATTTATGTATCTTCAGGCTCTGCATGTACAGCTGGTTCAACAACACCTTCTCATGTTTTAGCAGCAATGTATGAAGATGAAGAACGTGCTAAACACTCAGTAAGATTTAGCTTTAATGAATTAACAACAGATCAAGAAATAAAATATATCGTAGCTGAAATTCACAAAATATATCATAAATTTAAGGAGGAATAAATGTGTCTAATAAAGATATACGTGTAGTTGTAGGTATGTCTGGCGGTGTTGACAGTTCAGTCACAGCTCATGTGCTAAAAGACCAAGGGTATGATGTTATTGGAATATTCATGAAAAACTGGGATGACACTGATGAGAATGGTGTTTGTACTGCAACAGAAGACTATAATGACGTTATCGCAGTATGTAATCAAATTGGTATTCCATACTACGCCGTTAATTTCGAACAAGAATATTGGGATAAAGTCTTTACTTATTTCTTAGATGAGTATAAAAAAGGTCGTACGCCTAATCCAGATGTAATGTGTAATAAAGAAATTAAGTTTAAAGCTTTTCTAGAGCATGCACTTAAATTGGGCGCAGATTACGTAGCAACAGGACATTACGCAAGAATACGTCGTCATGATGATGGCCATGTAGAAATGTTACGAGGTGTAGATAATAATAAAGATCAAACTTATTTCTTAAATCAACTATCTCAACAACAATTGTCTAAAGTTATGTTTCCAATTGGAGATATTGATAAAAAAGAAGTTCGTAAAATAGCAGAAGAGCAAGATTTAGCAACAGCTAAAAAGAAAGACTCTACAGGCATCTGTTTTATTGGAGAGCGTAATTTCAAAACATTCTTATCACAATATTTACCAGCTCAATCTGGAGAAATGCGTACGTTGAATGGCGATAAAATGGGAATGCATAGCGGATTAATGTATTACACTATTGGTCAAAGACATGGACTTGGTATCGGCGGAGATGGTGATCCATGGTTCGTTGTAGGTAAAAACTTAGAAGACAATATTTTATACGTTGAACAGGGTTTCCATCATGATGCTCTCTATAGTGACTATTTAATAGCTTCCGATTTTTCTTTCGTAAATCCAGTTGATTTGGACAACGGATTTGAATGTACTGCTAAATTTAGATATCGTCAAAAAGATACTAAGGTTTTTGTTCAACGTGAAAGTCAAAATGCTTTACGCGTTACATTTGATGAACCAGTACGTGCTATCACACCTGGACAAGCCGTTGTATTTTATGATGAGGAAGTTTGTCTAGGTGGAGCAACTATCGATGATGTATTTAAAACAACAGGTCAGTTAAGTTATGTTGTTTAATTAAACCAACAAAAGATGGAGTTGTTAAGAGCCTGGGACATAATTCAATGCCTCAGGCTACAAATATATATTGGCAGTAATTGACTTAAAATAAATTTTGCAAAAATATTGTTTATGTCTTGCTCCAAAATACTACTACATCTTTATTTTATTAAATACTGCGTTTCTCGTAAGATAATTTTAAGATTGGGTGGAATCATGATAACGAAACAAGATACGATTTATGAGTGGATTCAAAATGGTCAACTTGAAGATGCTTTAAAAGCTTTATTTCAAAACATAGAAGAAGAACCAAATACCATTGAAAATTATATCAATGCAGGAATAGTATTAGCTGATATTAATGAAATTGAAAAGGCTGAGCGTTTCTTTCAACGAGCAATTACGATTGATGATAAAAATGGTGCAGTGTATTACAACTTAGCCAATCTTTATTACGATCAAGGTAAATACCGTGATGCTATTAAACTATATCAATTGGCATCTAAATACAATATGGATAAAATAGATACTAATTACATGATTGGTATGTCATTTAACCAATTAGATGCACCAACAGAATCTTTACCTTACTTTATGACTGCAGCAGAATTAGATAAGAATCAAGATGCAGAAGTTCAATTTCAATATGGTCTGGCACTATGTCATTTAGAAATGTTTAACCAAGCTATAAATCAACTAAAAATTGTTTTAGATATAGATTCAAAGCATGTCGATGCTTTATATAATCTTGGTTTAGCCACTTACATGGATACTGAAGATCTTGATTTAGCTATGTCTTATTTTGACAAGGCTATATCTATAGATCCAAATCACTTGCTAAGTCAACATGCTAAGAAAACGTTTGAAGCTATAAAGAATGAGGAGGAGTAATATGTCTGACCCTACACTATTTGATTATTCAATGATTAAAGGTACTGTAGATGCTATTTTATTTCAAAATAATGATAATTTCTATACAGTCATTAAAGTGGAAACAATTGAAACTAATGAATCATTTGGTAATTTACCAACAGTTGTAGGGTTCTTTCCAAATATTGTGGAAGGAGATGTATACACTTTTAAAGGACAAGTGGTAGAGCACCCACGTTATGGCAAGCAATTGAAAGCCGACACTTTTGAAAAAGAGGTCCCTCAAACTAAGGATGCTATTATTACATATTTATCAAGTGACTTATTCAAAGGTATAGGTAAAAAAACTGCTCAAAATATTGTAAATACACTTGGTGAAAATGCGATAAATGATATTATGACAGACGCATCAGTTTTAGAGAAGGTTTCAAATTTACCGAAAAAGAAACAAAAGCAAATTGCTGATCAAATTAATGCCAATCAAGAGTCCGAAAAAATTATGATTCGATTACATGATTTAGGCTTCGGACCTAAATTATCAATGGCGATTTATCAATTTTACCAATCCGAGACTTTAAATGTGCTCGAAAATAACCCTTATCAACTCGTTTATGATATTAAAGGAATTGGTTTTAATAAAGCTGATACTTTAGCTAGAAATAATGGCATTAGTTTTAATGATCCAGAACGATTGAAAGCAGGATTATTATATACGCTAGAAGAAGAATGTATAAAACAAGGTCACACCTATTTATCACTAGATTATGCCATTGAAGTGACATTAGACATGCTAATGGATGCTCATTCCAGTGATAGTATCGATTCAAAACAGCTTGAAAATATTCTCGAATTATTAAATGAGGAACAAAAAATTATTGTAAACAATGAGCGAGTCGCCATTCCTAGTCTTTATTACTCCGAACTCAAAAGTGTTCAAAATTTATATCGAATTAAAACATACAAACATAAGCTAAAAGAAATAGAACAATCTGATTTACAGATACATATAGGGGATATAGAGACTAGTAATAATGTACATTATGCACCATCTCAAAAAGAGGCCTTACAAACTGCAATTAATTCTAAAATTATGCTTTTAACCGGTGGTCCTGGTACAGGTAAAACAACAGTAATCAAAGGAATCGTTGAGCTTTATGCAGAGGTACATGGTCTTTCTCTTAGTTACTCAGACTATCAAGAAGATGACTATCCTATTGTCCTTGCAGCACCAACAGGTAGAGCATCTAAACGATTACAAGAATCTACAGGGTTGGAAGCAATGACAATTCATCGTCTAATTGGATGGAATCAAGAAACACAACCAGAAGACATTCTAGATAATGAAATTAAAGCAAAGCTCATAATTATTGACGAAATGTCGATGGTAGATACATGGTTGTTTCACCAATTTTTAAGTGCAGTTCCCCTAGATGCACAAATTATTTTAGTCGGTGATGAAGATCAATTACCTTCAGTTGGACCAGGTCAAATATTTAAGGATCTTATTGATTCGAAGGCAATACCTCGAGTTAATCTAACTGAAGTTTATCGTCAACAAGATGGTTCAAGTATCATCGATTTAGCGCATCGTATGAAACACGGTGAGCCAATAGATATTACAAAGCGTTTTCATGATAGGAGTTTTATAAGTTGTAATGTCGATCAAATTCCTAAAGTAGTTGAAAAAGTAGTTTCAAGTGCAGTTAATAAGGGTTATGATATGAGTGATATTCAAGTCTTGGCGCCTATGTATAAGGGTAACGCAGGTATTAAAAGATTAAATCAAGTATTACAAGATATTTTAAACCCTAAGGCACAAGATACACGAGAAATTGAATTTGGTGATATAAAGTTTCGTAAAGGTGATAAGGTTCTTCAGTTAGTTAATCGTCCTAATGATAATATCTTCAATGGTGACATAGGAATAATTGTTGGTATATTTTGGGCTAAAGAAAATGCTTTAAATAAAGATGTTATGGTTGTTGATTTCGAAGGTAACGAGATTACTTTCACTCGTCAAGATTTATTAGAATTAACACATGCTTATTGCACATCTATTCATAAATCACAAGGATCTGAATTTCCTATTGTAATTATGCCTATCGTCAAGCAGTATTTTAGAATGTTACAGCGACCAATACTTTATACAGGACTTACACGTGCTAAACAATCATTAGTATTACTTGGAGATTCAACCGCATTTGAAATTGGATTAAATACGCAAGGACAATTACGACATACACAATTGCAAGAGCTAATCTTGTCATATTTTGATATAGACCATAAACAAAGTGATGTAACAATTTCAAATACTGTGAGTAAAGATGAAGAGGCAATGAATACAATTCACGACGTTGATACTAAAGATGATCAAGTCATTTTAAGTGAATCTACGTTATATCAAATCAATCCAATGATTAATATGGGGGATGTTTCTCCTTATGATTTTGTTGAGCGTTGACATTTAGTTTGAAAATACTTAAAATAATCTTAAGTTCGCATGAAGATGAGTAGGCAATTATTACTTATATAGAGATGTACTGGTTGGTGAAAAGTGCAATGTATATTGTTGAACGCTACTTCATGTCATTTTTATATTTTAATTGAGTGATAAATGTTTTCTATCAAGCGATAATTTTTGCAGCTTAAAGATAGATTGTTTATAACTAGGGTGGTACCGCGAAAACGTTCGTCCCTTTTTTTGAGGATGAACGTTTTTTTGTTTTTAGTTAAAATATGTTGATATAGGAGTGTCGGAAATGAAAAATTTAAAAGCTAGTGAAATTCGTCAAAAATATATTGATTTCTTCGTCGAAAAAGGTCATATGGTTGAACCTTCAGCCCCTTTAGTGCCAATTGATGACGATTCATTATTATGGATAAATTCTGGTGTAGCAACTTTAAAGAAATATTTCGATGGTAGAGAAACACCAAGAAAGCCTAGAATAGTCAATTCTCAAAAAGCAATTAGAACAAATGATATTGAAAATGTAGGATTTACTGCACGACATCATACATTTTTCGAAATGCTTGGTAACTTTTCAATTGGTGATTATTTCAAAAAAGAAGCAATCCACTTTGCGTGGGAATTTTTAACTAGTGAAAACTGGATGGGCATGGAACCTGAAAAATTATATGTAACTATTCATCCCGAAGATTCTGAAGCTTATCGTATTTGGAATGATGAAATTGGATTAGAAGAAAGTCGAATTATTAGAATAGAAGGTAATTTCTGGGATATCGGTGAGGGTCCATCTGGTCCTAACACTGAAATTTTCTATGATCGTGGAGATGAATATGGTCAAGATGATCCATCAGAAGAGATGTATCCAGGTGGGGAAAATGAAAGATATTTAGAAGTTTGGAACTTAGTTTTTAGTGAATTTAACCATAATAAAGACAACACTTATACACCATTACCAAATAAAAATATTGATACAGGTATGGGGCTTGAACGAATGGCCTCTGTTTCTCAAAACGTAAGAACAAATTATGAAACAGACTTATTTATGCCAATCATTAATGAAGTTGAAAAAGTAGCTGACAAAAAATATTTAGTAAACAACGAACATGATATTGCCTTTAAGGTAATAGCGGACCATATTCGTACAATTGCATTTGCTATTGCTGATGGCGCTTTACCTGCAAATGAGGGAAGAGGTTACGTTTTACGTCGACTTCTACGTAGAGCAGTCAGATTTAGTCAAACTCTCGACATTAATGAACCATTTATGTATAAGTTAGTTGACATCGTTGCAGAGATAATGGAACCATATTATCCAAATGTTAAAGAAAAAGCTGATTTTATTAAGCGTGTTATTAAATCAGAAGAAGAACGTTTCCATGAGACACTTCAAGAAGGTTTAGCAATTTTGAATAATTTATTAGCAAAAGCTAAATCATCTAATAATGAAATTAACGGTTCAGATGCGTTCAAATTATACGACACTTATGGATTCCCAATTGAATTGACAGAAGAATTAGCTAGTCAAGAAAACATCTCTGTGGATATGGCAACGTTTGAAAAAGAAATGGATCAACAACGTACACGAGCTAGAGAAGCTCGACAAAGTTCACAATCAATGCAAATCCAAAGTGAAGTTCTTAAAAATATTACCACTGAAAGCAAATTTGTCGGATATGAAACTACAGATTATCAGACTACGTTAACTGATTTAATTTATAATGGAGAGAAAGTTGAATCTGCTGAACCAGGAGAAACTGTATATTTCATTTTAAAAGAAACTCCATTTTATGCAGTTAGTGGTGGGCAAGTAGCTGATAAAGGAACAGTAGGTAATGAGAACTTTGAGATTGAAGTAACTGAAGTAACTAAAGCACCTAATGGTCAAAACTTACATCAAGGTGTCATCCAATTTGGTCAAGTTACAATTAATAGTGATGTAGATGCAAGTGTTAATAGGGATGAAAGAAAAGACATCCAAAAAAATCATAGTGCCACTCATTTACTTCACGCTGCATTAAAAGAAGTATTAGGTGAACATGTAAATCAAGCAGGTTCGTTAGTTGAAAGTGAGCGTTTGCGTTTCGACTTCTCACATTTTGGTCCGATGACTCAAGACGAAATTGATCAAGTTGAAAGACGTGTAAATGAAGAAATTTGGAGAGGTATTTCAGTTAATATACAAGAGATGCCTATTAATGAAGCAAAACAAATGGGTGCTATGGCGTTATTCGGAGAAAAATACGGAGATATTGTGCGCGTTGTTAATATGGCACCGTTCTCAATTGAGCTATGTGGTGGTATACATGTTGATAATACTGCAGAAATTGGACTTTTCAAGATTATAAGTGAATCAGGTACAGGTGCAGGCGTTAGACGTATTGAAGCATTTACTGGTAAGTCAGCATTCTTACATTTAGAAGATATTCAAAATAAATTTAATTCTATTAAAGATCAAGTTAAAGTTAAATCTGATAATCAAGTATTTGATAAAATTGTCCAGCTACAAGAAGAAGAAAAGAACCTTCATAAACAATTAGAACAGCGAAATAAGGAAATCACTTCACTTAAAATGGGCAATATTGAGGATCAAATTGAAGAAATTAATGGCTTTAAAGTATTAGCTACAGAAGTTGAAGTTTCTAATGCTAAAGAAATAAGACAAACTATGGATGATTTCAAATCTAAACAACAAGATGCTATTATAATCTTAGCAAGTGATTTAGGTGAAAAGGTATCACTAATAGCAACTGTACCAAAAGAACAGACAGATAAAATTAAAGCTGGAGATATCATTAAGAATATGGCGCCATTAGTTGGTGGTAAAGGTGGCGGTCGTCCAGATATGGCTCAAGGTGGCGGTACGCAACCAGAGAATATCTCAGAAGCATTACGCTTTATTAAAGATTACATTAAAAAACTATAACTTTGTAATCAACTAGTGTAAAATTGGTGTATGTAAGATAATTCGTTTTAGAGGAGTGTCGCATCTATGGATAATATTGATAAAACAATGAAGTTTGACTATGAAGAAATTCCGAAAGATAATGTTGAAACAGTGTTAAACAACGTACACCGAACTTTAGAAGAGCGTGGTTACAATGCTGTAAATCAAATTGTAGGATATTTACTCTCAGGTGATCCTGCATATATACCTCGTCAAAATGATGCTCGAAATCAAATTCGCCACATTGATCGTGACGTTATCATGGAAGAACTCGTTTCAAATTATTTAAAAGAGAATAAGAAATAGTATATGTTAACTCACAAAATTTTGGGTTTGGATGTAGGTAGTAAAACAGTTGGCGTAGCTATAAGCGATTTAATGGGTTGGACTGCCCAAGGATTGGACACTCTAAGAATTAACGAGGAACTAGAAGATTATGGTATAGAGCAATTAGTGACCATCATTAAAGAAAATAACGTTGGTTCTGTAGTGATTGGTTTACCTAAGAATATGAATAATTCTATTGGCTTTCGTGGAGAAGCTTCGTTAAGATATAAGGAGTTACTCAAAGAAAGCTTACCTGATATAGAGATAATTATGTGGGATGAACGATTAAGTACTATGGCAGCAGAGCGTTCATTACTTGAAGCAGATGTATCTAGACAAAAAAGAAAAAAAGTAATTGATAAAATGGCAGCAGTGTTTATATTGCAAGGCTATTTAGATTCAATCCAATAAAGGAGTAATAAACAATGACTGAACATAATCATAACCACGATGTAGAATTAGATATTAGTAATGAAGAAGAGTTATTAACTTTATTCGATGAAAATGGTAACGAAGTTTTATATCGTAAAATGTTGGAATTTTACCATCCAGAATTTAAAAAAGAATATGTTATTTTAGCTGAGGAAGGTGCTCAATCTGACGATGATGACATGATTGAATTGATTCCAATGATTAATGAACCTGATGAATCAGGCGATGGTGGTAAATTAGTACCTATCGAGACTGACGAAGAATGGGACATGATTGAAGAAGTAGTTAACACAAACATGGAAGAATAGTTTTCTAGATTTAATACTTAATACTAAAACTAATTTAAATTAGCTGACTGAACTATCAATATGTGATTTAATTTATAATTCAGAACAGTAATTTTGTATAGGGAGTGGGATAATGAATTCAATTCGAGTTCTATTCTGCTCCTTTTTTGATTGATTAAATCATGTTTTTTTTACATATTACATCTTAAATTACAAACAAATATATGATAAAATATTTAAAGTTAAATTCTTATAGGTAGACAATGAGTTTTAATAAATATTTAAATCAGTCATACATTTATAAGTATAAGTTATCCTAGCACGGTTAAGTTTATTTAAATTTTTAAAGTTTAGCGGATAACTCTATATCGACTGGTTTATTTTTTAATGTCATTTTGTCTTTAAAAAGGAAGTAAATAAATGGAAGCTAACCAGCAGTATTTATTGGATAAACATCGTAAAACAGATAATAAAATTGAAACGTTAAGAGAATATGCGGAGCAAAATGCTGTACCAATTGTTGATAGATTATCCCTAGAGATGATTAAACAATTAATTCGGATACATCGTGCAAAAAACATTCTAGAAATTGGCACTGCAATAGGGTATAGTTCAATGCAATTTGCATCCGTATCAAATGATATACATATTACGACTATAGAGCGTGATGAGGAAATGATTACACAAGCTAAATCAAATTTCGAAACTTATGGCTACTCATCACAAATAAGACTTATAGAGGGAAATGCTTTAGAGCAATATAATGAAGTCAATGATAAACAATATGATATTATTTTTATTGATGCAGCAAAAGCTCAATCAAAGAAATTTTTTGAATATTACACACCACTATTAAGAAATGGTGGACTAGTCATTACAGATAATGTTCTATACCACGGTTTTGTATCGAATATAGATATCGTACGCTCCAGAAATGTTAAGCAAATGGTTCAAAAAGTTCAAAAATTTAATGATTGGCTAATTAGTCTAGAAAATTACAGTACTAACTTTATAAATATGGATGATGGGTTAGCTATATCAATTAAAGGAGAATAATTATGACGGAATTACTCGTTACTCCTAAATCATTAAGTCATTTAGAAACACTAATAGATATTGGTGCAGATGCATTTGTCATTGGTGAACAAAAATTTGGGTTAAGATTACCAGGAGAGTTTAATCGTGAGGATATTAAACAAGCAGTCAATTTAGCGCATGAGCATGATAGAAAAATATATGTTGCTGTAAATGGCATTTTCCACAATTATCATTTAAATGCATTGGAAGACTATATTAATTTCTTACATGAAGTTAGAGTAGACCGAATTATATTTGGTGACCCTGCTGTCGTCATGAATGTCAAAAATCAACATAATCCGATACCACTAAATTGGGATGCTGAAACTATAGTAACTAACTATTTCCAATGTAACTATTGGGGAAAAAGAGGTGCCAAACGAGCGCTTCTAGCGAGAGAATTAAACTTAGATGAAATAATAAATATAAAAGAGAATGCAAATGTTGAAATTGAAGTTCAAGTACATGGGATGACTTGTATGTTCCAATCTAAACGCATGTTGCTTGGGAACTATTATACTTTCCAAGATAAACAAATGAAGATTAAACGTGAAAATGATGATAAAGAGTTACTACTATATGACGAAGAACGTGATAATAAATATCCTGTATTTGAAGATTTTAATGGTACACATATAATGTCTCCAAATGATATCTGCTTAATTGAAGAACTCGAGCCACTATTTGAAGCTGGAATTGATTCATTTAAGATAGATGGAATTCTGCAAAGCGAAGAATATATAAACACTGTTACAGCTCAATACAGAGAAGCAATAGATTTATATAATGAAGATCCTGAAGCATATGAAGATGAAAAATTCATGTTAGTAGATCCAATTGAAGCAATTCAACCAGAACATCGTCCATTTGATGAAGGATTCTTATACAAACAAACAGTTTATTAAAAAGGAGGCGCTAAAAAATGAAAACATTGACTGAAATTCAAACGAAAGTTAAAAGTAAAATTAAAAAGCCCGAATTATTAGCGCCTGCTGGTAATTTAGAAAAATTAAAGATTGCAGTACATTATGGTGCAGATGCAGTATTTTTAGGTGGTCAAGAATATGGTTTGCGTTCTAATGCTGATAATTTTACTATGGCTGAAATTAAAGAAGGCGTTGAATTTGCAAATCAATATAATGCAAAAATATACGTAACTACTAATATTATCGCTCATGACGAGAATATTAAAGGTCTGGAAAATTATTTAATTGAATTAGAAAAAACGGGTGCTACCGGAATCATTGTTGCAGATCCTTTAATTATTGAAACTTGTAAGCAAGTTGCTCCTAAATTAGAAATACACTTATCGACACAACAGTCATTGTCTAATACTAAAGCGGTTCAATACTGGAAAGAAGAAGGTTTAGATCGAGTGGTATTAGCACGTGAAACTGGTGCGATGGAAATGAAAGAAATGAAAGAAAATGTAGACATTGAAATTGAAGCATTTATACATGGTGCAATGTGTATTGCATATTCAGGTCGCTGTACACTAAGTAATCATATGACAGCTAGAGATTCTAACAGAGGTGGTTGTTGTCAAAGTTGTCGTTGGGATTACGATTTATTAGAAGTAGATAATGACGGTGAACTTGATCTTTATTATCAAGATGGAGACACCGTACCATTTGCTATGAGTCCTAAGGATTTAAAATTAATTGAATCAATACCTCAAATGATGGAAATCGGTATCGACTCTTTAAAAATAGAAGGGCGCATGAAATCTATTCATTATATAGCTACAGTTGTATCAGTTTATAGAAAAGTTATTGATGCTTATGCTGAAGATCCTGAGAATTTTAAAATTAATCCTGAATGGTTAAAAGAATTAGATAAATGTGCTAATAGAGATACTGCACCAGCATTTTTTGAAGGTACACCAGGATATGAAGAGCAAATGTTTGGTGTTCAACAAAATAAAAAATCACCTTACGATTTTTGTGGATTAGTAATAGATTATGATGAAACTACTCAAATTGCTACAATACAACAAAGAAATCACTTTAAACCAGGTCAAGAAATTGAATTCTTTGGACCTGAAATACAAAGTTTTAGACAAGTTATTGATGCCATATATGATGAGGAGGGCAATAGTCTAGATGCTGCTCGTCACCCACTTCAAATTGTACAAATTAAAGTAAATCATCCAATTTATCCTAGGAACATGATGAGAAAGGAAATTAGATAATGGCAAACACAACAATTATTGGTATTGCCGGTGGTTCAGGATCTGGTAAAACAACAGTAACAAATGAAATCATGAAGAATTTAGAAGGCCATAGTGTCGCATTACTTGCTCAAGACTATTATTATAAAGATCAATCACATTTAACTTTTGAAGAGCGTCTTGAAACAAATTATGACCATCCCTTTGCATTTGACAATGATTTGCTAATAGAAAATTTAAAAGATTTACGAAATGGTCATGCAGTTGAAGTTCCAACGTACGATTACACAAATCATACACGAAGTAATGAAACCATTGCATTTGAACCTAAAGATGTTATTATCGTAGAAGGTATATTTGCTTTAGAAAATAAAACACTTCGTGATATGATGGATGTCAAAATATACGTTGATACTGATGCAGACTTAAGAATTCTAAGACGACTCGTACGTGATACTAAAGAACGCGGTCGATCTATGGAATCAGTAATTAACCAATATTTAAATGTTGTCAAACCAATGCACAATCAATTTATTGAGCCTACTAAGAAGTATGCAGATATTATCATTCCAGAAGGTGGAAGTAACAAGGTTGCAATTGATATAATGACCACTAAAATTCAAACATTGGTTAGTAAACAATAAGTAAGTTACAATATGTATCAAAAAACAATATATTTAATGACTAAACCATATTAAATGAAAAAGGAAGATGACATAATGGAAAATCAAAAACAATATCCAATGACTCAAGAGGGTTATGAACAATTAGAAAAAGAATTAGAAGAATTAAAAACGGTTAAGCGTCCTGAAGTTGTAGAAAAAATTAAAGTGGCACGTTCATTTGGTGACCTTTCTGAGAACTCTGAGTATGATGCTGCTAAAGATGAACAAGGATTCATTGAACAAGACATTCAACGTATCGAACATATGCTTAGATATGCATTAATCATTGAAGATACAGGTGATAATAATGTTGTTCAAATTGGTAAAACCGTGACTTTTATTGAGTTACCTGGAGATGAAGAAGAAAGTTACCAAATCGTTGGTTCTGCTGAAGCAGATGCATTTAACGGCAAAATCTCAAACGAATCACCTATGGCTAAAGCATTAATTGGTAAAAGTTTAAAAGATGAAGTGCGTGTGCCTCTACCAAATGGTGGAGAAATTAATGTTAAAATTGTAAATATTAAATAGATAAATTTTTTCTGAATAAAGTTTTACAAACTCTTTAAATATCTTGGTATTTACATTAATAAAATGCATATTTATATCGGCTATGAAGAAATCAAGTAACAATGATTTCTTCATAGCTTTTTTTAATAACCTAATAATGCTATTGTATTAGTTTTAATTAAGTGATATTAAAAAACTTAATAGCTAGAATATGATATTTTTAGATAAAATTATACCTTATGTTACAAAAATTCATATATATTTTATCAAATTAATTTGAAAATCTGAACTTTTTCATGACAAAATTAGTTTTATATGCTTAAATAACAATGTAAATACAATTGAATCATTTGCTAATTACACTATAAAGTAAGCGATTACATTTCGTCTCGCTTTTTTTATTATTCATAATTTGAAATACTTATTAAACAACTAAGATATTATAATGTTATAATTTTTTTATACATATCAGTAAAATATGATTATTTAAAATATTGAATCATTATTTTTTAAGGCGCAAATATACAATTATTAAGATTAAAGGGGAGGCAATGGATTGGAAGTTAAAGTTATAAATGAGCAATCGCTATTGCTTTATTTCAAAGAAGAAATAAGTGAAGTTAATTATCAAGAGGTTGATTTAACTACACAACATATTCTGTCCAAAAATATTCCAGATATTAGAGATGTTATCCCATCATATCGAGCTATTATGATTAATTTCAATAATGATTCAATCGATTACAAACAATTGATTGAAAAATTAGAATTAGATAAGCTCAAAGTTTCAAAAGATGATACATACTCTAAAAAAAATGTTATACATATTCCTGTACTATATAACTTAGAAATGGGACCCGATTTAGAAGAGGTAGCTAGTTATAACAACTTAACTATAGAAGAAGTTGTTCAAATCCATACAACTAATGAATACCTTGTATATATGCTAGGTTTTATGCCCGGTTTCCCATTCTTAGGTGGTTTAGACGAACGTATTCATACACCTAGAAGATCTGAACCAAGAGTTAAAATTAATGCTGGTTCAGTTGGAATAGCTAACAATCAAACAGGTTTATATCCTTCTGATTCACCTGGAGGATGGCAAATTATTGGAAGAACACCTTTAAAAGTCTTTGATCAATATTCTGAACCGATGACATTGTATGAAGCTGGTGATTATATTAAATTCTACTCGATAGATGAGACGACGTATAATCAAATTGAAAGTGAAATCAATGACGGAAGATTTAATAAAGAAAAGTGGGTGACTCGTAGTGGGCATTAAAATTTTGAAACCAGGTCTTTTCACTACCGTTCAAGATAAAGGCCGTTTTGGATATCAACATTTAGGTTTCTCCGGGTCTGGTGCAATGGATCAATTTAGTTATAACTTAGGACGTAAACTAATCGGAAATAGCGGTCCTAGCCTAGAATTTACTATCATTGGTCCAACATTGACTTTTACTCAAGCTAACACTTTTGTAATAACAGGTGGTCAATTTAATGCAAAATTAAATGATATTAATATTTCCAATAATAATGTCTTATTAGCGAATAAAGGAGATGTACTTGAATTTGGGCCAGCAATAAAGGGTGCACGTGGTTATATTTTCTTTGGCCATCCTCTTGATATTGAGATGGTTGCTGGTAGCTACTCTACACACACAAGAAGTAAAATAGGCGGTTTTAATGGTAGAGCTTTGAAAAAAGATGATCATATTCAAGTTGTGCAAAATAGCAACTTTAAGGTTAATCTTGGAAAAACAAGCGACTATGATGCAATAGAACAAGACAATATTATTCATATTATAGAAGGTCCTCAAGTAAATGCTTTCTCACATGAAAAAAGAAAGACCTTAGTTGAATCGGTGTATAAAATATCTGACCAATCAGACCGAATGGGATATAGACTTATAGGTGACAACATTCCACCAGATAATGGAGCTGATATCATATCAGAACCTGTAGGGTTGGGTAGTATTCAAGTACCAAATGATGGCAATCCGATAATACTTTTAAATGATAAACAAACAGTTGGTGGTTATACAAAAATTGCTACAGTTAGTCAATTAGACCTTAAAAAACTAGCACAATTTAAGCCAGGTGATGTGATACAGTTTAAATGGATATCTGTGGATGAAGCGAATGCTATGTTAAAAAACTTTAATCAACAATTTGAAGAGAAGTTAGAATCAGTGACAAAGGCTCCAATATTTAATATGCATTCAATGCGAGCAACATCAAAAAAATTAGCAAAATTAATTGAAGAGGAGAAATAATAGATGAATATAAAAAAAATAGAAGAAGTTATTAACTTAGTTAAATCAAATGGCGTTAAGCGTTTTAAATTTAAGGATAATAAAAGCGAATTAGAATTAGATTTCACTGAGGGTTATCAATCATCTAATGTGTCTTCAAACCAAAACTTAGTAAGTACAAACACTGTAAATGATGAAAGTCTGCAACAAGTTCAAACGAGTGCAAGTGAAGAAACTTCTAAAGAAATCTCTTCACCAATGGTGGGTACTTTCTTCTTACAAGATAGTAAAGAATTAACTGATCCCCAAATTAAAGTTGGAGATAAAGTTAAATCTGGAGATATCATCGGTTATGTTGAAGCAATGAAAGTTATGAATGAAATTACAAGCGATGTAGATGGAGAAGTCGTTGAAATAGTAGCAGATCATGGTACAAATGTTGAATATGATCAAGTACTAGTTAAACTTAAATAAAGGGGGACAGCTAAATGTACCGTTGTTTAGTAGCAAATAGAGGAGAAATTGCAGTCCGTATCATTAGAGCCTGTCGTGAAATGGGCATAGAGACTGTTGCGATATATGCTAAAGGAGATGAGCAAAGTTTACATGTTAGCTTAGCTGATCAAGCAGTTTGTATTGGAGAAGCCAATCCTTTAGATAGTTATTTAAATATTGAACGTATCATTGGTGCAGCTGAAATAACAGGTGCGAATGCGATCCATCCAGGGTATGGATTTTTATCAGAAAGTACAACTTTTGCTGAAAAAGTAGAAGAAAATAATATTCAATTCATTGGTCCAAGTAAGAAAACAATGGAACTAATGGGTGATAAAATAACTGCTCGACAAACTGTAGATGATGCAGGTGTTCCTGTAATTCCAGGGTCTAAAGGTGCAGTTAATTCAGTTGATGAAATAAAGGAACTAGCTGAAGAAATTGGCTATCCTGTTGTTTTAAAAGCAGCAAGTGGTGGTGGAGGTAAAGGCATCCGTATAGTAAAAGAGCCAGAACAACTTGAAAAATCCCTTAAAGAAGCGAAAAGCGAAGGTCAAAAATACTTTAACGATGACAGAGTTTATGTTGAAGCATTTATACCTGTAGCGAAACACGTGGAAGTACAAATTATTGGTGACGGTAAAGGTAATTATGTACATTTAGGCGAAAGAGATTGCTCGGTTCAACGTAAAAACCAAAAATTAATAGAGGAATGTCCTTGTGCCGCTTTAACTGAAGAGAGACGCCAACAGATATGCGCAGATGCAGTTGCAGTCGCTAAAGCATCAAATTATCGAAGTGCAGGTACAATTGAATTTTTAGTAACTAAGGATGCACACTACTTTATTGAAATGAACGCACGTATTCAAGTGGAACATACTGTTACAGAGATGCGCGCTGATAGAGATTTATTACAAGCCCAATTATACTTAATGCAACATGATAAATTACCATTCTCTCAAGATGATATTGTGTTTAATGGACATGTAATTGAAGCGCGTATCAATGCTGAAAATCCAGAAAAGAAATTTCAACCTACCCCTGGTAAAGTTAAAAAGTTACATTTACCTCAAGGTTTCAACATACGTGTCGATTCTCTGCTTTATCCTGGGTATCAAGTATCACCTTATTATGATTCGCTAGTTGCTAAAGTTATAGTAAAAGATACTAATCGAAAAACAGCTATAAACAAATTAAAAGTAGCACTTGATGAAATGGTTATAGATGGATTTACAACAACTGCAAACTTTTTATATGCAGTTTTAAGTTACCCACTTTATGCAGATGATGACGCAAGTGAAGTAGATATTAAATTCCTTGAAAAACATCAAATAATTGAAGGGGTGGAGTTATAATGCGCATAGACTTAAATTGTGACTTAGGTGAAGCGTTTGGAAATTACTCATTCGGTGGAGATAATCAAATCATTCCATTAATTACATCAGCTAATATTGCTTGTGGCTTCCATGCTGGCGATGAAAATGTCATGTATGACACAATTAAACTTGTTAAAGATAATGGTGTAGGTATTGGAGCTCATCCTGGATTACCAGATTTAAAAGGATTTGGTCGTCGCAACATGGATATTACACCAAAAGAAATCTATAATTTAGTTGTTTATCAACTTGGTGCGTTAGATGGATTTTGTAAGGTACATCAAACACGTATTAATCATGTTAAACCTCACGGTGCTCTCTACAATATGGGTGCAAAAGATAAAAACATTGCACATGCAATTGCTCAAGCTGTATATGATTTTGATTCTTCACTAATCTTAGTAGGGTTATCAAATACATTATTAATAACTGAAGCTGAATCATTAGGATTACGTACTGCATCTGAAGTGTTTGCTGACAGACGATATGAAGACAATGGTCAACTCGTTAGTCGTAAAGAGGCAGATGCAGTAATCACTAATACTGAAGAAGCCTTAGATCAAGTTTTAAAAATGGTAATTGAAAACAAAGTTGTTAGTAAAAACGGAAAAGAAATTGATTTAAAAGCTGATACGATTTGTGTGCATGGAGATGGGGCTCATGCTCTAGAATTTGTATCACAAATTAGAGAAAAATTAACGAAGGAAGGCATTGATATTCAATCCTTATAAGGGGGAGCTATTATGGGAGAAAACTTAAACCAAAATCCAAATCAAGAAATTAATCCAAATGAAAAGGAATTTAAATTCACAAAAAATCATAGACGATTACTGTACGGTTCTGTATTCCTAATGGCAACTTCAGCCATTGGACCAGCTTTTCTAACTCAAACCGCTGTGTTCACTGCAGAATTTTACGCTAGCTTCGCATTCGCAATATTAATTTCCATTATAATTGATATTGGAGCACAAATTAATATTTGGCGTGTGCTTGTAGTAACTGGACTTCGTGGACAAGAAGTATCTAATAAAGTTATGCCAGGTCTTGGTACTTTAATTTCCATACTAATTGCATTTGGTGGACTGGCATTTAATATTGGTAATATTGCCGGTGCTGGTCTAGGGTTAAATGCTATGTTTGGATTAGATATTAAATGGGGTGCTGCAATTACAGCTATCTTCTCAATATTAATCTTTGTAAGTAAAAGTGGACAAAAAATCATGGATGTTGTATCGATGATTTTAGGTGTTGTTATGATACTAGTAGTTGCATATGTTATGGTTGTTTCAAATCCACCATATGGAGATGCATTAGTTCACACATTTGCTCCTGAACATCCAGTTAAGTTAATTTTACCAATTATTACACTAGTCGGAGGAACAGTGGGTGGATATATTACATTTGCTGGTGCACACAGACTTTTAGATTCTGGTATGAAAGGGAAAGAATTCTTACCATTTGTAAACCGTTCTGCTATTGCTGGTATATTAACAACTGGTATTATGAGAACATTGTTATTCCTTGCAGTATTAGGAGTTGTGGTTACTGGAGTAACATTAAGCGCTGATAACCCACCTGCATCTGTATTTCAACATGCAATAGGACCTATTGGTAAAAATATTTTCGGTGTAGTTATTTTTGCTGCTGCTATGTCATCTGTTATAGGATCAGCATATACAAGTGCTACATTCTTGAAAACATTACATAAATCATTATTGACTAAAAATAATCTTATTGTAATTATCTTTATTGTTGTTTCAACTCTAATTTTCTTATTTATTGGTAAACCTATTAGTTTACTTATTATTGCTGGTGCAATAAATGGTTGGATTTTACCTATTATACTTGGGGCTATTTTAATTGCAAGTCGTAAAAAATCTATAGTCGGAGATTACAAACACCCTACATGGATGCTTATTTTCGGTATAGTAGCAGTGATTGTAACAATTGTAACTGGTATTTTCTCACTACAAGATTTGGCTACGCTTTGGAAAGGCTAAATTTTCAATAATTTGCACACTCGTAAAGTGCTTATATAATTCTTTAAGGCTGTTTCTATTAAATTTCAATAGAAATGGTCTTTTTTACAAGTTTATATTAATTTAGTACATTAATTTCATGACCTTAAAAGATTTTATATTAGATGAATTTATTTTTTTAATTAAAGAGTAAATAACATTGTCGTGATGAATAAAAATATATGATAAAATAGCAATTGCTAAGATAAAGACTGAGGTGTTAATATGATTGGAATTATAGGAGCTATGGAAGAAGAAGTAGCTATACTAAAAGACAAATTAACAGATATGAATGAAATTTCTGTTGCACATGTAAAGTTTTATAGAGGGAAATTAAATTCAAAAGAAGTAGTGTTAACTCAAAGTGGTATTGGCAAAGTAAATGCTGCTATTTCAACTACGTTATTAATTGAAAAATTCAATCCAAAACTAATCATCAACACTGGATCTGCCGGTGCATTAGATGAGAGTTTATCTGTTGGAGATATGTTAATTAGTAATGATGTTGTTTATCATGATGTTGATGCAACAGCATTTGGCTATAAACTGGGTCAAATACCTCAAATGCCTTTAGAATTTAAGTCGGATCAAGAATTACTTAAATCGGTAGAAACAGTAATTAATAAAAAAAATTATAATGCTAAAATTGGCCAAATTGTTAGCGGTGATAGCTTTATTGGTAGTGTTGATCAGCGACTAACAATTAAACGACAGTTTCCTGAGGCTATGGCTGTTGAAATGGAGGCAACTGCAATTGCACAAACTTGCCATCAATTTCATGTTCCTTTTATAGTTACACGTGCAGTCTCAGATCTAGCTAATGGCAAAGCAGACATATCTTTTGAAGAGTTCCTTGGTGAAGCCGCAAAATCTTCAAGTTCAATTGTTGAATCATTAATCAAAGTTTTATAAATAATAATAAAGGTGATAAATAAATGGGATTAATAAAAAAATTTTTTATGCCAAACGATTACGTTAAGTCTGTATTTCAAATCGACATTGAAAAGTTGGCTGAGGCTGGATTTAAAGGCATTATCACAGATTTAGATAATACTTTAGTGGGTTGGGATGTTAAATCTCCTACTATAGAGATACAGCAATGGTTTAAAAGAGCAAATGAGTTAGGTATCACAATTACAATTGTATCTAACAACAATGAAGATAGAGTGTCTAGTTTTTCTAAAGATCTAGATGTGGATTTTATTTTCAAAGCAAGAAAACCTGTGGGCAAAGCATTTAAAAAAGCTATTAAACATATGAATATTAAACCAGAAGAAACGATTGTCATTGGAGACCAAATGTTAACTGATGTATTTGGAGGCAATCGAAATGGTTTATATACAATTATGGTGGTTCCTGTTAAACGTACAGATGGTTTTATTACAAAGTTCAACCGTATTATTGAACGTCGCTTATTAAATTACTTTAAAAATAAAGGCTATATCACATGGGAGGAAAATTGATTGGATGACACATTAAAATGTATTGGCTGTGGCGCGCCACTTCAGTCCGAAGATAAAAGTGCACCTGGTTATGTTCCTGAACATAACCTTTTTAGAGAGGATGTTATTTGCCAACGTTGTTTTAGATTGAAAAATTACAATGAAATTCAAGATGTTGGAATGGATAGTGAAGATTTTTTAAATTTATTAAATGAACTGTCTGACCGAAAAGGCATTATTGTTAATGTAGTTGACATATTTGACTTTGAAGGATCATTTATTAATGCTTTAAAACGGATAGTTGGTAACAAGAAGATTATTTTAGCAGCTAATAAACTGGATCTTCTACCTAAACAGATTAATAAACGACGAGTAAAAGATTGGCTTAAGAAAACTGCTAGAAAATATGGCTTAGATGCTGACGATGTTATATTAATATCTGCTCAAAAAGGTTGGGGAATCGATGATCTTCTAACATCAATTGACCAAAATCGAAATAAACAAGATGTTTATATAGTCGGCACAACGAATGTAGGTAAATCTACACTTATAAATAAATTGATTGAACAAAGTGTAGGAGAGAAAGATGTAGTTACGACATCACGATTTCCTGGTACTACATTAGACTTAATTGACATACCTTTAGATGAAAAAACGTTTATGTATGATACTCCTGGTATTATTCAATCTCATCAAATGACACACTATGTTTCTGAGAAAGAGCTAAAAACAATCGTACCTAAAAATGAAATAAAACAAAGAGTTTTTCAACTTAATGAAGGACAAACGTTATTCTTTGGTGGACTGTCTAGAATTGATTATGTTTCAGGTGGAAAAAGACCGTTAGTTTGTTATTTTTCAAATGATTTGAATATTCACCGTACCAAAACAGAAAAAGCTAATGATTTATGGCGAAATCAAATTGGAAATGTTTTAACACCACCAAATAATCCTGACCACTTCGATATGAGTGATACAAAAGCTGTACGTCTTGAAACTGGTAAGGAAAAGAAAGACATAATGATATCAGGTCTAGGATTTATAACGATTGAAGCAGGTGCAAAAGTCATTGTACGCGTCCCTAAAAATGTTGATGTAATCCTAAGAAATTCAATTATGTAAGGTGGGTTATTTATGAAGTATGCAGTAATAGGTGATCCCGTTTCACATTCATTATCACCAGTCATGCATCAAGTTAATTTTAAATCATTAAATATGGAAGACACATACGAAGCGTTGCATATTCCCACACAAGATTTCCATGATATTAGACACATTATTGAAGATAACCATATTAACGGATTCAATGTTACGATTCCGCATAAGGAAAGAATTATTCCTTATCTGGATGAAATTAATGACCAAGCAAAAGCTGTTGGAGCCGTTAATACTGTGAAAATTATTAACAATAAATGGATAGGTTATAATACAGATGGTATTGGTTATGTGATGGGCTTGAAACAAGTTTATCCCGATTTAGAAAATGCTTATGTTTTAATCCTTGGTGCTGGTGGTGCTAGTAAGGGAATTGCAAATGAACTCAGTAAAATTGTACAACCAAAATTAACAATCGCTAACAGAACAATGAGTAGATTTGAGACATGGGATATGGATATTAATGCAATTTCATTAGAACAATCAGAACAATATTTAGATGAATTTGATATTATAATCAATACGACATCTGCTGGATTAAATAATAACGATGATATTGTTATTAGCTTAGATAATTTATCATCAAGTACACTCGTTAGTGATATTATTTATATTCCATATAAGACTAAATTTTTAAAAGAAGCAGAATTCAAAGGCAATACGGTTTATAATGGCCTGGATATGTTTATAAACCAAGGCGCTGAAAGTTTTAAAATTTGGACCGGCAAACAGCCTAATATACTAGAAATGAAATATGCAGTACTAAACAAATTAAAAGGAGTTTAATATGTTAACTGGAAAACAAAAAAGATATTTAAGAAGTTTAGCTCACAATATAGATCCTATTTTTCAAATTGGTAAAGCAGGCATTAATGACAATATGATTGCTCAGATTGATGATACACTTGAAAATCGCGAGTTAATTAAAATACATGTGTTACAAAATAACTTTGATGATAAAAATGAATTAGCGTCAACACTAAGTGATGCAACTAATAGTGAAGTTGTTCAGGTGATTGGTTCGATGATTGTCATTTATAGAGAATCAGTTGATAATAAAGAAATCACATTACCATAAATGATGAATAAAAAAGCAATAGTGCTTTATGGTGGTCAATTCAACCCAATTCACACTGCACACTTGTTAGTTGCAAATGAAGTCTATCATCAACTTAAACCTGACAAATTTTATTTTTTACCAAGTTATATGGCACCTTTGAAAACGCATGATGACTATTTAGATGCTAAATATCGAATCAAAATGATTCAACTTGCAATTGAAGAATTAGGTTTTGGTGAAATATGTCAAATTGAACTTGAGAGAAAAGGTCAAAGTTACACTTATGAAACGCTAAAAGATATCGTTAATAATGAAAAAGATGCGGATATCTATTTCATTATTGGAACAGATCAGTACAAACAATTAGATAAATGGTATAAAATTGAAAAGTTAAAACAACTAATTACGTTTGTAATTGTGAACAGAGATGTTAATTATCAAGAGGTCGACGAGTCAATGATATCGGTTAATATACCGCGAATGGATATTAGTTCATCATTGATTCGAAATCGTGTAAAAAATAAACAACCAATAAATATCTTGGTTCCTCGTAGTATTCACGACTATATAAGAGAGGAAGGATTTTATGAAAATTGATAAAGCGATTGAACTCGTTAAAGATAAACTACCGGAGAAACGTTTTAAGCACTCATTGAGAGTAGCTGAAACCGCAGTAAAACTTGCAGAAATTTATGATGGTGATAAAGATAAAGCTAATTTAGCTGGTGTATTACATGATTATTGTAAGTATGATGACCTAAGCACAATGTACCAAATTGTAAGACAACACGATTTAGATAGTGAATTATTAAGTTATGGTGGAGAAATCTTACACGGACCAGTCTGTGCTGCTATCATGCAATCAGAATTTGGTATTGAAGACGAGGAAGTGCTTCTTGCAATCAAGAATCACACAACTGGTAGAAAAGAAATGACTAAAACTGAAAAACTTGTATTCATTGCTGATTATATTGAACCAGGGAGAAAAACCCCAGGAGTTGAAGAAATAAGAGATATGGCATACAATCAAGGTAGCTTAGATAAAACGATTTATGAAATTTCTAAGCGAACGGTACTTTTCTTAATCAGTAAGGATATTACAGTTTATGGCACAACGATTTCATGTTTAAACTATTATAATTATAGTGATCAAAGAATAAAGGATGATTAAATGAATTCAGAAGAATTATTAAATATTGCTGTCGATGCGACAGAAAACAAAAAAGCAGAAGATATTGTTTCTCTAAATATGAAAGGCATCAGTGATATGACTGATTATTTTGTGGTTTGTCACGGTAATAATGAACGTCAAGTTCAATCAATTGCTAGAGCAGTTAAAGAAGCTGCACATGAACAAGCTATTGATGTTAAACGTATGGAAGGGTATCAAAGTGCCAGATGGGTTTTAATTGATTTGGCAGATGTAGTTATCCATGTCTTCCATAAAGACGAACGCAATTATTATAATATTGAGAAGCTATATCAAGATGCACCAATAGAATCATATGGTCAGGTTGCTTACTAAATGACCCAATATGTTGGAATGAGTCAAGTATATGATCAACTAACACAAGACCAACCTTATGATAAGTGGTTTGAGATAGTACAACATTATTCTCAAAATTTCAATCATAAGCCTAATATTCTTGATCTTGGTTGTGGGACAGGCAGTTTAACTGCTCAACTTAATACTATTGGTTCGGTTACAGGAATGGATTTAAGTTCTGATATGCTGGCCATTGCTGCAAACAAATCTAATCAAGTATCATGGTTAGAGGGAGATATGACCGATTTTTCATTTAATAATGAATTTGATGTAATAACAATATTTTGTGATTCACTGAATTATTTACCTGATATAGAAGATGTAAATAAAACATTTATAAATGTTTTCAATCATTTATCAGAAAATGGCGTTTTTATATTTGATGTTCACACTATTTATAAGATGAGTACGTTGTTTCATAATCAATGTTATATTGATGAAAATGAGTCAACCTTTTTAGCATGGGAAGCCATTCAAGGTGATGAACCTTTTAGTGTTTATCACGAAATGAGTTTCTTTATTGAAGACAATAATGGTACTTATCAACGTTTTAATGAATCTCACTATCAAAGAACCTTTGAAAAAGAAACTTATATAAACATGTTAAATCAAATAGGTTTTAAAAACATCGAAACATTTATTGACTTTAACCGAAATAATCACGATGATCATGGTGAGCGCCTGTTCTTCGTAGCTTTTAAATAAATAAAGTAAACTCATCTCCTTGAACGTTTATACATATAAGGAGATGAGTTTTTTGTTTAAAGATAAAAAAGAGTTATTATATGCTATTAAGCAATGGAAATTTCAATTGAGTATCATTATATTAGTGATTATATCTATAGCTTTATTTCTAATTTATTCGAAATCAGATGAAGAAACAAATGATACTAAACCTATTGTTACATCTCATGTAAACTCTAATCAAAAAGGAAAAAATCATGATGTGTTGAAAAATGATGATAAAACTAATAATAAGATAGAATCTAATACAATTCAAAACGGAGACGAAATAGTTTTTGTAGATATTAAAGGTGCAGTAGAACACCCTAATGTTTATAAAATGAAAAGTTCAGATCGAATAAAAGATGTATTAGATAAAGCTAAATTGCTTACTGACGCGGATTTGAGTCAAGTCAATTTATCTGAAAAGTTAACAGATCAAAAATTGATATATATTCCCTTTGCTAATGAAAATAAAAATCCCATTACCCAAAATGACGCTAATAATAAAAGTGGCCATAGTAAATCTTTAAATTCATCATCTACTAATAAGGTGAATATAAATACTGCAAGCGAAGCAGAATTATTAAAAATCCCGGGTGTTGGTCCTGCTAAAGTAAGAGAAATTATTGATTACAGACAAAAAAATAATACGTTTCATTCAATTGAAGATTTGAAAAATATTAAAGGCATTGGTGATAAAACTTTTGAAAGAATTAAGGAATATATAACAACTTAATATTGATTATTGGCTTCTATTTAAGGATACTTTATAATATTTATAACAATTACGTATTGGAGTGAAGAAAATGGAAAGATTGAAATGGGATGAATACTTTATGGCACAAAGTCATTTATTAGCTTTGCGCTCAACTTGTCAAAGATTGTCAGTAGGGGCAACAATCGTTAAAGACAATAGAATTATTGCTGGCGGTTATAATGGGTCAGTAGCTGGAGAAGTTCATTGTATTGATGAAGGATGTTTAATTGAAGATGGCCACTGTATTAGAACCATTCACGCCGAAATGAATGCTTTATTACAATGTGCTAAACAAGGTGTATCGACTGATGGAGCTACTATATACGTTACTCATTTCCCATGCCTTAATTGCACAAAATCTATTATTCAGGCTGGTATTAAACAAATATACTATGCTGAAGACTATCACAATCATAAATACGCACTAGAACTTTTAGATCAAGCGGGTATTGATTATAAAAAAATACCTTTTTCAGCACAAAATGTAGCTCGATATTTGACTAACTAAATATATGATATTTTATGCACTATCTTTTCTATCAGGTATTTTATGGATACATATAAAATGGGTTGCCTTTCTTATTAATCTATTGTTAATTATTATCTCGCTACAAAAGAGATTAGAGTTACTACATATTTTCATTTTGATTATTTGTTTATTTTCCGGCTTAACTTTAGAACACTTTCATAATGAATATAATTTAAATAAAGACAAATTTCTTAAGTCAAATTCTAATATATCTACCGAAGTTCAATTTGTTTCCAGGATAGAGAAACAAGAGAGACAACTAAAAGGTATATTTGAACTTAGGCATCAACCTTTCGTGTATTACCTCTATTCTAATAATCTAAAAGAAAAGGATCTAGAAAATAAATCTTGTGTTATTAAAGGCAAGGTAATTAGTGTTTTAAATCATACTCCTTATGTCTCTATAAGTAATGTAGACTTAAATTCGTGTCATATTACTAAAAGAAAAAATATAATTGAAAAACAAAGAGACTTTATTATTAAAAAATTAAACAATTCAAGTTTATCTCATCCTGAATATGTTATCGCTTTAGTAACTGGAGATGTAAATGGAATCAATACTGATTTCATTGATAAAGTAAAAGATATCGGTATCTACCATTTATTAGCTGTTAGCGGATCACATATTGCAACCATTTCATTTCTCATTTATCATCCTCTTGTAAGATTAAACATTCCTAAAGTAATTATTAACGGTTTAATCATCTTATTTTTATCAATATTTGCATATTATACTGGATTTGCACCAAGTGCACTAAGAGCAATTTTAGCAACAACTACTGTCATACTTATTTCAAATAAAACAAAAATAGCTTCTATTGATATACTAGGTCTCATATTTTTAGTTATGATCATTTTCAATCCTGATTATCTATATGATATTGGTTTCCAATTTTCATTTATAATCTCATTTTTTATTATTCTTTCATTTCCTCTTATTAAAAAATTAACTTTCTTTAAAAATATTTTTGTACTTACATTTATCGCACAACTTTCTTCAACTATAATTTCAATCTATCATTTTAACCAAATTCAATGGATAGGATTACTATCCAATCTCATTTTTGTTCCATTTTATAGTTTTATCATTTTTCCGTTATCCATATTTTTATTCTTTGCTTATCATTTTGTAAGTGATATGACATTGATTAATTTAGTTTTTGACAAAATATATATAGTTCATAACAAACTTTTAGATTTATTTTTAACTTTTAAATATTATCAAATTTTTATATCACCTAAATCAGCAGTAGAATTTTCTATTTTCGTATTATTGATAGTACTCATTTATATCTTTTTCTGTTATAAAAAATTGAAAATTTTATTTTTATTCGTTATCGTGTTTATAGTTTTATGTGTTTTTAACGTTCGACCAAATGTTAGCACGATAACCTTCTTTGATGTTGGTCAAGGGGATAGTCTAATCTTTCAAACAACGAAACAAGAAACTGTCATGGTTGATACCGGTGGTAAAGAGATTAAAATAGGTAATATTGATAATCATAATATTGCTAAGTATCATATAATGCCAACATTAAAGCAAAAAAGAATCACAAAAATTGATCATCTAATTATTACTCATCCGCATGCCGATCACATTGGTGAATTACCATATATCGCCCAACACATCAGAATCAAGAAGTTATATATTAACTTATATAGCTATTCTGAAATAGAATTAATAAAAATAAAACGTTTATGTAAGATCAATAATATTGAATTAATAGATGCTACAACGATACAATTTATTCAACTAAAAAATTCTAAAATTTCATTTTTACATGGAGATATTCCTAACAGTAATGATAAAAATGAACATAGCATCATTTTACTTATTGAATATCAAAGATACAAAATGCTTTTAATGGGTGATGCAACTAAAAATAATGAATCAAAATTAATGAAAATATATCAATTACCAAAAATTGATATACTGAAAGTTGGTCATCATGGAAGTAAGACTAGCAGTTCTGAATCATTTATTAACTTAATAAAGCCAACAATAAGTATCATTTCAAGTGGTAAAAACAATAAATATCACTTACCTAATCGAGAAACGTTACAAACGCTAAGATCTACAAATAGTTCAATCTTGAACACACAAGATGTTGGAGAAATAACGCTAGACTTAGATCATGATTTAGATATAAAATCCAAAAATTAGCTATTTATCTAGAGAGGCTTTAAACAGACGTGGTATAATTAGAAATGTTTGATATTTGAAAGGGAGTTCACAATTATGGGAAATAATATTATGGCAATATATGGTGAAGTGCCTGAATTAGTTGAAAAGAAAAGTAATGAACTGACACATTCATTCTTAAATGAAGATAAAGATGATTTTAACTATGTTAAATATAATCTATATGAAACTGACATGTCTACAGTTATTGAAGAAGCTTTAACTATGCCTTTTATATCTGAGAAGAAAGTCATTGTTGTTAAAAATTCATTCATATTTACTGGAGAAAAAGTTAACAAAGATATTACACCAAATAATGAACAAGTTATTGAATTCTTAGAAAAATACGATGGTGAAAACTTAGTCATTTTTGAAATATACAGTAATAAATTAGATGAGAGAAAGAAATTAACTAAATCATTAAAAAAAAGTAGTAAACTTTCAAAAGTAGACCAAATGTCAGAAGAAGAAATTAAATCATGGATACAAAATCAGATACACGAGAATTACAAAGATATAAAACAAGATGCATTAAATCTGTTTATAGAATTAACTGGTGTTAACTTTAATATAGTTTCTCAAGAATTAGACAAAATTTCTTTATTCCTAGGTGATAGAACCACTATTACTAAAAATGATGTTAGTTTAATAATAAATAGAAGTTTAGAGCAAAATGTTTTTCTTTTAACAGAATTCATTCAGAAGAACCAGAAAGATAAGGCTATACAACTAGTAAAAGATTTAATAATTATGAAAGAAGAACCTATAAAATTACTGGCGCTTATTACAAGTAATTATAGATTATATTATCAATGTAAAATTCTTGCTCAAAAGGGCTATAGTGGCCAGCAAATTGCTAAGACCATAAATGTTCACCCTTATAGAGTTAAACTAGCACTAAATCAAGTACGTCATTACGAGTTAGGTCAACTACTAAATATTATTAATAACTGTGCCGAAACAGATTATAAACTAAAATCTTCATATATGGACAAACATTTAATTCTTGAATTATTTATTTTATCACTTTAAATATTAATCAGATTCAAATATTTAAATTAAATCAGTGATAAACACATAATTAATATTATATGGGAATTTGTCTAACAATAAA
>NZ_JANJPM010000011.1:0-71736 GCF_026222585.1 Staphylococcus sp. SUC_1.2
CTTATTGCATGGTTTTCTACTCTTAACTTAATTTTTAATCTTTAAACTTTTTAAATACTAATACTGCGTTATGCCCACCGAAACCTAGACTATTACTCATTGCATATTCAATTTCTAAATCTTGTGCTTCATTTGGAACAATATCTAAGTCACATTCTGGATCTGGTGAATCTGCATGAATCGTCGGTGCAACTTTAGAGTCACGAATAGATAATGCAGAGAAAATTGCTTCAATTCCCCCAGTAGCACCTAATAAATGTCCTGTCATCGATTTAGTTGAGCTAATTTTTAAGTTTTTAGCTGCATCTCCAAATGTATTTTTAATCGCTTTAATTTCATACAAGTCACCTACTGGCGTACTTGTACCATGTGCATTTAAGTATTGAATATCTTTAGCTTCAATACCTGCATCATCTAAAGCCGCTTGCATTGCACGAGAACCACCTTCGCCTTCAGGTGCTGGTGCAGTAATGTGATAAGCATCTCCAGTTGAACCATATCCTACAATTTCAGCGTAAATTTGTGCGCCACGTGCTTGTGCTGATTCTAATGATTCAATGACTAAGATACCAGCGCCTTCACCCATGATAAATCCGTCACGTCCTTCTTGGAAAGGACGACATGCTGTTTCTTTATCATCGTTTGTTGATAATGCACGACTTGCACTGAATCCTGCAAGTGCCATATGCGTAATAGGTGCTTCAGTACCACCAGTAATCATAGCATCAGCAGCACCTCTTTGAATGATTTTAAATGCTTCACCGATAGAATTTGTACCTGTTGCGCAAGCAGTAACAGTTGAACCATTAGGTCCTTTTGCACCTAAATCAATTGAAACTTGCCCAGTAGCCATGTCAGGAATAAGCATTGGAACAAAGAAAGGACTAACTCTTCTTGGTCCCTTATTCTTCAGTATTGTATGTGCAACTTCAAATGTTTCCATTCCCCCAATACCTGAACCAATCCAAACACCGATACGATTAGCATTATCATCATTGATAGTTAAATTAGCATCTTCTACAGCTTGTCTTGCCGCTACTACTGCATATTGTGTAAAACGATCCATGCGACGCGCATCTTTTTTCGAAATATGATCTTCAATATTAAAGTCTTTTAATTCACCTGCTAAGTGAACGTTATATTCTTCAGTATCAACGCGTGTAATTGTATCAATTCCATTGACACCTTTTAAGGCATTTTCCCAATTTGTTTGGGCATCGTTTCCAATAGGTGATAATGCACCCATACCAGTAATTACCACTCTTTTGTTTTCAGTCATACATTAAATCCTCCTATTTACCCCATTTGATTACCATAGCGCCCCAGGTTAGGCCACCACCGAAACCTACGAGTACTAAAGTGTCATCATCTTTAATTCTTCCGTTTTCTAACTCTTGTTGAATACTTAAAGGAATCGAAGCAGCTGACGTGTTTCCAAAACGGTTAACTGAAACACTCATTTTTTCTCTTTCAATACCCAATCTTTCACGTGCTGATTCCATAATTCTGATATTTGCTTGATGTGGTATAAACATATCAATATCATCAGATTCTAAACCCGCTTTTTCAACTACACGTGTAGACGCTTCGCCCATAATTCTTACAGCGAATTTAAAAACTTCGCGTCCATTCATTACTAGTTTACCAGTCTCTTTATTTAAATATAAATATTTTCCACCTGACCCATCTGAGCCTATTTCATAGCTAATAATACCTCGTCCTTCTGAGACTTCACCAATTACTACTGCACCTGCACCGTCTCCAAATAGTACAGCAGTTGAACGATCAGTTAAGTCAGTGATTTTGGATAATTTATCCGCACCCACTACTAAAATATTTTTATAGTCTCCAGATTGAACATATTGTTTTGCAGTAATCATTGAATACATGAAACCTGAGCATGCAGCAAGTTGATCCATAGTAGGCACTTTACCAGTACCTAATTTTTCTTGTAGTATATTAGCTACAGATGGAAATGGCATATCTCCAGTTGCTGTAGCTACAATAATCATATCTATATCATTCGTTTTAATACCAGCATCTTCAATTGCTTTCTTACTTGCTTCATATGCTAAATCTGACGTATCTTGGTCGTCACGAGACCAACGTCTTTCTTTAATGCCAGTCATTTTTGAAATCCATTCATCAGACGTATCTAAAAAACCTTCAAAATAGGCGTTATCGACTACTCTCTCAGGTGCATAAGCACCAAAACCTTTTATACCTACGTTCATGAACGTACACCTTCTCACTTCATTTTTTAATACCAGGTATTAATTTAACATACTTTTTAAATCTAACTCAAGTAGTTACACTTTATTAGACGATTTTGTTAAACAGTCACGAGCCAATAATTCATATAAAAAATGGCACAAATTTTTATACATTCTCTACTAATACTATACAAATAATTCACTTTACTTTAAAATGATAATATATATAAATTGGAGGTCATATATATGAAATACCTCGTAACTTTTATTTGGGCGTTAATCTTAACACAAATGGTTAACTTTGTACTTAATAGTTTAAATGGTGGCGGCAGTTTAGATGTGATTAAACCAATTATTATTGCAATCATCATTACTATTGCTATTGCCATTTTAGGTGCTATGATTAAACCTAATGATTTCGCTCGTAAAGGGAATAGAGACGTCTAAATGGTATTGTATTACGTGTTTGGAGTAATATAACGCTCTTAACAAGTTTAATAATAAGAAAAGGCATTGGAAAGCTTTGCTTTCCAATGCCTTTTTATATACTATTCAGCTGAAGATTTTTGTACATCAAATGTTAATTCTTGACTATCGTTAAGATCAACATTTACTTTTGTACCTTCTGGCATATTTTCTTTAATCATCATACGAGCAAGTGGTGTTTCAATTTGACGTTGTACAAAACGTTTAAGTGGTCTAGCACCAAATTGTGGTTCGTATGCTTCTTCACCTAACCATTTTTTAGCTTCGTCTGATACTTCAATTGAAATACGTTGATCCATTAATCGAATATTTAATTGAGTTAAAATTTTATCTACAATCATACTCATATCATTTATAGATAATGGTTTAAATAATACAATATCATCCATACGGTTTAAAATTTCTGGTTTAAAGAATGCATGTAAACTATCCATAACTGCTTTTTCAGTGCTTTCAGTAATTTCACCAGAATCTTTAACATTTTCTAATAATATTTGTGAACCAATATTACTTGTCATGATAATAATTGTATTTTTGAAATCTACGCTACGACCTTTAGAATCAGTTAAACGCCCTTCATCTAAAATTTGAAGTAACACGTTGAATACATCACTATGTGCTTTTTCAACTTCGTCGAGTAGAATAACTGAATATGGGTTACGTCTTACCGCTTCAGTTAATTGACCACCTTCATCATGGCCTACATAACCAGGAGGCGCACCAATTAATCTAGAAACAGAATGTTTTTCCATATATTCACTCATGTCAATACGAATCATATGTTTTTCAGAGTCGAATAATGATGAAGCGAGTGATTTAGCTAACTCTGTTTTACCTACACCAGTTGGACCTAAGAATAAGAAACTACCTATTGGACGATTAGGATCTTTTATACCTGCACGCGCTCTCACTACAGCATCTGACACAAGATCAACCGCTTTATCTTGCCCTACGACACGTTCATGTAAGATATCACTTAAGTTTAATAATTTTTCTCTTTCTGTTTCGACTAATTTAGAAACTGGAATACCTGTCCATTGGCTTACAATATCTCCAATTTCCTCATCAGAAACAACTTCGCGAATCATGCGTTCATTATCGCCTTGTTCATCATGGAAAGCTTCTTCGTATTCTTTTAATTCTTTTTCTAATTGTGGAATCGTACCATATTGTAATTCTGCTGCTTTTTCATAATTACTTTCTGTTTGCGCATCTTCTAAAGCTTGACGACTACGATCTAATTCAGCACGTTTTTCTTGAACTTTCGCGATTTTTTCTTTTTCTTGTTCTACACGAGATTGTAATGACGCTTGTTTTTCTTTTTCATTTGAAAGTTCTTCTTGTAATTCTTCTAATCGATGTTTACTTGCATTATCTGATTCATTTTTTAATGCACTTTCTTCAATTTCTAATTGCATAACACGGCGATTAACTTGGTCTAATTCAGTTGGATTTGATCCCATTTCTGTTCGGATAGTTGCACAAGCTTGGTCGACTAAATCAATTGCTTTATCTGGTAAAAATCGATCAGTAATATAACGATCTGATAATTCTGCTGCTGCTACTAAAGCACGGTCTTGAATACGCACACCATGATAAACTTCATAGCGTTCTTTTAAACCACGTAAGATTGAAATTGTATCTTCTACGTCAGGTTCACTTACACCTACTTTTTGGAATCGACGTTCTAAGGCTGAATCTTTTTCAATATATTCTCTATATTCATTTAATGTTGTAGCACCGATACAATGCAATTCACCACGAGCTAACATTGGTTTTAACATATTACCAGCATCCATTGCACCATCTGTTTTACCAGCACCAACTAACATGTGAATTTCATCGATAAATAGGATAATACGTCCATCTGATTCTTTCACTTCTTTAAGTACTGCTTTAAGACGTTCTTCAAATTCGCCTCTAAATTTTGCACCTGCAACTAATGCACTTAAATCTAATTCAAAAATAGTTTTATCTAGCAATGATTCCGGCACATCTTTACGTACAATACGTTGTGCTAATCCTTCTACAATTGCAGTTTTACCTACACCAGGCTCTCCAATTAATACTGGGTTATTTTTAGTTTTACGGCTTAAAATTCGAATGGTATTACGGATTTCTTCATCTCTACCAATAACTGGATCCATTTTGCCTTGGCGAACTTCTTCTACTAAATCTCTACCATATTTCTCTAAAGCTTCATAATTTACTTCTGGATTTTGTGAAGTCACATGATTTCCTCCTCTAACTTTAGTAATAATTTCTTTGACTACTTCTTCTTTATTTCCTACAAATTGTTGTGTTGTTTCATCAATGTCCATAGCAGCACGTAAAATATGTTCCATTGAGATATATTCATCTTCATATTCTTTCATATATGACTCAGCTTTATTTAATAATTCGTTTGCTTTTGAGCCAATATATTGTCCATATTGAACATTATCACCTTGTACTGATGGATAGTGTTTTAATTTTTCACTATACGCTTGATTTAATTGATCAGTGTCTATATTTGCACGTTCTAAAATACTTTTAAACAAACTTTCGTCTTCTTCTAAAGTTCCTTTTAGTATTGCTTCAATTTCAATATTTTGTAATTCATTTTCTTTACTTAATTCAATTGCTTTTTGCAAAGCTTCTTGTACTTTATAAGTCATTTGATTGATATCCAAATGTATTCACCCCTACTTTTTGTATAAGAGTATGGTCAAATACTTCTTCGTTTGACTTTGACTTTCTTTGACCTTAATTACATTATAGACCTTCTTTACTAATTAATCAACACTTTTACTCATCTTTTTAACAATTCAATAAATCCTATCATATCAAGCATTCTTTACGTTTCATTCATTACTTATCATATTACCTTACTATTTAAACATTGTTACCTTAATTTTTTCTTAAATGCTAAAAAAGGATTAACTTTGTGAGCATCCTCAACTAGTTAATCCTTTTTAATTATTTATTTTTTAGTCATATTTTTTAGTATTTCATCCGATAATGCTTGTACCCCACTATGTTCTAAGTGCACACCATCAGATGCAAAATATTCAGTGTGACCGGCAGAACGTTTATACCAGTCTACTAAAACAACATTTTTATGTCGCTTAGCTGCGTCTGAAAGTTGTTTATTTACATTATCTTGCCAGCTTCTCGGTACCCTTGTATTAACTAAATATATTTTAGCTTTACCAAATTTACTAATAAGTTGATCAAGCTCATCTTGAGTAAAATCTCCATTTGTACCAAGTTCTAATACAACTTGATTTGATGGTTTATTATAATTAGTATAATTATTTGCAACTATCAGGGCTTCTTGTAAATGACGACCTACTTTACCATCTATAGTTGCTTTAGGAACTTGAGATTTAAATTCTTCACCAATATCTACCATAACTGAATCGCCAATAAGTAATGGGCTGATATTTGTGTAAACTTTATCTTTATTCTCACTCTTACTTGTTTGTCCATTTAACTTAATATTTTCACCGGGCATCATTTTGACTAAATATTTATCAGCAGTACTTGTATTAAAACTGTTTGCTTTATTTGCAATTTCATCTTTTCCAAATCGATCAAATGCACCCATAAATATTAATAACAATGGAATCACAGCTATGATAGTAACGATTGTTCTTATAAATTTAGGTTTACGTAATCGGTCAAAAGAAAATGCACTTAATCCTTCACGTCTAAATGGTGTTTCAATATAACGATAAGATAATTCCGCAAACACCACAGTTAATAGTATATCTAAGATATATACATATATTGGTAACTGACCATCAACAAAATGTATATGTAGAAAACTAATGACGGCGAAATGCCATAAGTATAAACTATATGAACGTTTTCCGATATACACTAACAAAGGATGTCCTAAAAATTTAGCAATCATTGTAGATGGGTGAACGACACTTGCAATAACAAATAATGTCACTAAAGATATCAAATAAAACCCACCATTGTATATCCAATCACTATCGTCATTAACTGTAAAGAATAAAATAATTAAGATAAGTAGGCTACCTATACCAATACCATCTATTGCACGACGTAATCGTTGTGGTGGATTAGCTTTTAATTTAAATGGTGGCCAAACAAATGCTAATATGACGCCTAATAATAATGTTTGTAAACGAGTATCTGTACCAAAATAAACACGTGAATATCCCACATTTGGTTGTGATATAATGACCATTTCTAATAAAGAGGCCAATGATACTATCCAAAATATAAGTGTCACATTACGATATTTTTTAATCGTAAGTAATAATATCACTAAAACGAATGGGAAAAATAAATAAAATTGTTCTTCGATAGCAAGAGACCATAAATGTTTAAGAGGCATGAATGAAAATTGTTCAAAATAGTTAACATCTTTAGCGATATACCACCAATTTGAAACATAAAATAACGCCGCAATAATATCATGTTTAACTCTAATAATTTGTTGAGGTTCAAATAATAAGGTCGCAATACCTACTGTTATTAATAAAGCTATCACCGCTGGCAGTAGACGTTTTATGCGTCTAATCCAAAATTGTTTAAGATTAATAATTCCTTTTTCTTCATACTCTCTCAAAAGTAAACTTGTAATTAAGTATCCTGAAATGACGAAGAAAGTATCTACGCCAATAAAACCACCAGTTAGCCACTTTCTATTCAAATGATATATAATGATGCCTAATACGGCAATTGCTCTTAGACCATCTAAACCAGGCATATAGCGCATTTTTATTTTATCATGAACGCCCTTTTCTAAATTTTGTTTCATTGTTCACATTCTTTCCCTATTAAATAATAAATTTTCAATAAATTCATTAGATATAAAAGCACTAAAATCAGAATAACAATAAAGTTAATTATAGAAATTTGTATGTATGATTGGTCATTCTATAGTCTATGAATTTAATACACTGTATAATATGATTCTGTGTTTTATACTAAGTTGACTGAAAATTTGATATACAATTAAATAAAATATAAATTCATTTTCATTGATTAATTCTTAATTGTTGAAAATTATACTTTTCTTAAGATATAAGTCTTATGTATTGTAGTATAACCTAGAAGTAAATTCAATTTATATTACAATTGTGTCATTTCTTTTTTACTCATTTAAAAATAAAATTGTCACATTCTTATATATTAAAAAAGAGAGTAGAAGAAAAATTCATCCCCTACTCTCTATTAAATATTATATGAAGCTCTTCATAATAAAGAGCTTCATACAATTAATGCTGTCGAGCTCACTTAAATTTATCCAACGCCTAATGCGATTTTTGCATATCTAGACATCATATCTTTATTCCATGGCGGATTCCAAACAATATTAACTTCTGTATCTTGAATCTCTGGAATTTCGGCTAATACTGTCTTAATTTGATCGATGATTTGTGGTCCAAGTGGACAGCCCATAGATGTAAGTGTCATCTCTACAGTACATAATCCTTCATCATCAACATTTACTTTATATACTAAACCTAAATTAACAATGTCTATACCTAATTCAGGGTCAATTACCATTTCCAAAGCGCCAAGGATACTATCTTTTAATGCTTCTTCCATTAGTATCACCTCTCAATAATTATCTTTACACTAATATATCAAATATCCGACAAAACGCCAATAAAATGCTATGATACAAATAAACTAATATTTATGAACTGTAATGCAAGGAGATATTTATGAAACCTTATTTAATTTGTTTAGATTTAGATGGAACATTATTAAATGATAATAAAGAAATTAGTGATTATACAAAAAAAGTTTTAACTTCCTTACAAAAACAAGGTCATTACTTGATGATTGCAACTGGACGTCCTTATCGTGCAAGCCAAATATATTATCATGAACTTAACATGAATACACCTATTGTTAATTTTAATGGTGCCTATGTTCATCATCCAAAAGCAGATGACTTTGAAACCAAACATGAGGTATTAGATGTAGACATCGCTAGAAGTATGATAGAGGCACTTCAAAAAGCTAATGTTACAAACATTATTGCTGAAGTGAGAGACAGTGTCTTTATCAATGACCATGATCCTCGATTATTTGAAGGTTTTTCAATGGGCAATCCTAAAATCCAAACAGGCAATTTATTAGAAAAACTTAATGAATCTCCAACTTCCATATTAGTGGAAGCTGAAGAAGTGAATATCACACGTATTAAACAAATGTTAACTCGTTTTTATGCTGAAAATATTGAACATCGTCGTTGGGGTGCACCTTTTCCTGTTATTGAAATCGTAAAACGAGGTATTAGTAAAGCTCGTGGCATTGACTATGTTAAATCATATTTAAATATAGATTCTTCTAATATTATTGCATTTGGAGATGAAGATAATGATTTAGAAATGATTAAATATGCTCAATACGGAATTGCTATGGACAATGGTTTAGATGATTTAAAACATATCGCTAATCATATCACTTATTCCAATAACGAAGATGGAATTGGGCGTTACCTAAATGAATTTTTCAAACTAGAAATACCTTATCAATAATAAAAATGAGAGTACTTAAAGTAAGATTCTAAAAATTATAATTGTATCTCACTTGTTTACTTCTTAGTTATGGAGGATATGTATGGCTAAAATTATTATAGTTGGTGCTGTTGCTGGGGGCGCAACATGTGCAAGTCAAATTCGTCGCTTAGATAAAGAAAGCGACATTATCATTTTTGAAAAAGATCGAGATATGAGTTTTGCTAATTGTGGTTTACCTTACTATATTGGACATCTCGTTTCTGATCGTCATCAAATATTGCCTATTACACCAGACATTTTTAAAGAGAAGAAAAATATTGTAGTTAAAACACATCATGAAGTAATTGAAGTAAACGATCAACAACATGTCGTACGTGTATTAAATCATCAAACAGGCGAAACATTCGACGAAACTTATGACAAATTAATCTTAAGTCCTGGCGCTAGTGCGAATACTCTTGGATTTACTAATAATTTTACTTTCACTCTAAGAAATGCAGAAGATATGGACCAAATCGATCAATATATTTCTCGTCATAAAGCTAAGCGAGCATTAGTTGTCGGTGCTGGTTACATTTCATTAGAAGTATTAGAAAACCTTTATCAACGTGGTCTTGATGTGACATGGATTCATCGTTCAGATAAAGTCAATAAATTAATGGACCAAGATATGAATGCAGCCATTTTTAGCGAAATTGATCAAAGAAACATTTCATATAGATTAAATGAAGAAATTGAATCAATTCAAGCGCATACTGTTTATTTTAAATCTGGTATACATGAAGATTTCGATATCATTATTGAAGGTATAGGAACTCATCCTAATTCATCATTTTTACGTTCATCAAATATTCATATAGATAAACAAGGTTTTATTCCTGTTGATGATTGCTTTAAAACAAATATACCTGATATTTATGCTCTAGGTGATGTCATCACCTCACATTATCGCCATGTAAATATGAATGCTCAAGTACCTTTAGCTTGGGGTGCTCATCGTGCAGCAAGTATTATAGCAGAACAACTCTCAGGTAATAAACATATTACATTTAAAGGTTTTCTTGGTTCAAATATTGTAAAATTTTTTGACTACACTTTTGCGAGCGTAGGAATAAAACCTGAAGAATTAAGTCTATTTAATTATGAGATGGTTGAAATTAAGTCTGGTGCACACGCAGGATATTACCCAGGTAATACACCCCTACACTTACGTGTCTATTTTAATAAAGACAATAGACAATTAATACGCGCCGCAGCAGTTGGAAAACAAGGCGCCGATAAACGTATTGATATTTTATCAATGGCTATGATGAATCAACTTACAGTAGATGAATTGGCTGAATTTGAAGTTGCCTATGCGCCTCCTTATAGTCATCCTAAAGATTTAATCAATATGATTGGTTACAAAGCACGCAATATATAAAAAGAATCGTTTGAGTAGACACTCAAACGATTCTTTTTACTTAACTTAAACCGAACATTTTAGATAATGGACCCCATGGTAAGATAATTCCAAGAGCCATAGTAATAATAATTAAAATAATTGTTGCCCAAAATAAGCCATGACTAGGTGCATGTTTTTTTCTTTTAGCTAATGATACTTCCATTAAAGCAACAACACCTAAGCCACATAACATTTTTAAAGTAAGAAGCATGTGGTTGCCACCTTCACCATGACTCGCTGCCATAAACTCTTCAATTAATTCCCAAAATCCTGAGAATATTGTAAGGAGCATAAAGACTCTAAGCCCCATATGTAATGATTTAAAAGTTGGTGTTGGCCCCTGTGATTTTGAAATGTGTAAAAATGCAATAATATATAACACAATGGTTAAAACCCAACTCACAATATGCATATGTAACAAGACTTGATTACCTCCAATATTTATAATCACTTTCTTTTAATTATCATAACATATTTCCACTTTTTAAGTATTAAAATTTAAAAAGGAGAGAAGCCTTAGCTTCTCTCCTTTTAAACATAACTAGCATTATTATTTGGCAATATAAGTTGTCAAAGTACCAATGTTATCAATAGTTACTTTAACTTCATCACCTGGTTGTAAGAATTTTGGTGGTTGTAATCCAGCTCCTACACCCGCTGGAGTACCGGTTGCAATGATATCACCAGGATGTAAAGCAACATATTTAGAAATTTCTTGAATTAAGTCATCAATTTTATTAATCATTTGACTAGTGTTTCCATCTTGGCGAATTTCATTATTCACTTTAGTGACAATATTAACATTTTCTGGAGTAGGTAATTCATCTTTAGTAACAATATATGGTCCCATTGGGCAACCACCTGTTAAACTTTTAGATAAGAATGCTTGATCTTGTGCATTTTGAGCAGTGCGGTCTGTAATATCATTAATGATAGTATAGCCATAGACATAATCTAATGCTAAGCCTTTAGGAATCTTTTCGCCATATTTACCGATAACAATTCCTAATTCACCTTCGTAATCTAACTGATCTGTAATATCTTTATGATTTGGAATTGTTGCGTTATCACCAGTTAAAGAAGAAGCTGCTTTAGTGAACACATATAAACGTTGCACTTCATGATTTAACTCAGAGGCATGATCTTTATAGTTACGACCAAAAGCAATAACATTATTCGGTGGTGTTACAGGAGGTAAAAATTCAATATCATTAAATGAGAATTTATACTGATCTGCTTTTCCACTATTTTCAACAGCTACTATTGTTTTACGTACTTGTTCTTGGAAATCAAGTGTTTGGTTTTGTTGTAAACCTTCAAGTAACGTTTGTGGATGGAAGTCTCCTTCACCAAATTCAGCAAAAATTTGTTTTAAATCCCATACAGCGTCTTCACGCTTTACTTTAACGCCATATGATTCAGCGTTATTGTATTTGAATGATAAAAATTTCATTCATTATCAACTCCTCATCTATATCTTATTTCATATTATAACTTTAATTATTAATAAATAACAAATATATATGTCTGAAATTTTAGAAATTTGACGCATCTTTTCTAAAATAAGATTGATATTATAAAGCATCTTCAATGCTCATCTCACCGAATTGGAAGAAATATAAATAGCCGTTCACTCTTTTATTTAGTATTGTTTCTAAGGTGTTTTTGTAATATTTCATTTGAATTTTATACTTATCACGTAATTGTATTCCAATCTCTTGATCCGTCAGCCCTCTTCTTCGATTAAAAGCATCTGTTTTGTAATCTACAAAATAATATTGATTATCTTTAATAAAAATCAAATCAATCATACCTTGGATAATGGAGACATCTTCATCTAAATCTGGTATTTCATCTACACGTGCTTGATTAACTACAAATGGTAGCTCTCTGTATACTTCATCAGCTTGTGCAATTTTCATATATAAGTCACTACGAATAAATTCCATAATTCTTTCAAATTGGATATCTTTTTTAGCGTCTTCTTCAATAATGTGTTGATCAATTAACATATGAATATAGTCATCTAACTCTATTTCAGTTAATCGTTGTTCTCTAAATGGAAGATGCTGCATAACGGTATGCATCAATGTACCAATTTCATTAGCTTTACGTTTTCTTTCTTGTCTTAAGAATTTAGGACGTTCATAAGTATAAGCACCAATGCGATATTGTCTTACTCTATCGTAACTTGTTCCATCTTCTTTAGTTTCTAATTGACGTTTTAATTCAGATACAGATTGTTTTGATGGCTTTTGAGTATTTTTTATAAATGGATACTTAAACGTTAATTGATGAATCATTTGTTGTTCGTTTTCTTTATTATTCGGAGCCTCTTCTTCAATATCATTGATAGTTCGATGTAATGTCTCATTTGAATCACTTATTAAAGATAATTCATCAAAATGAATGATTTTCAAATCTACATATGGTTTCAAACTGTCATCTAATTGATTGATAGATGTCTCAAATTGATAATCGGATGTGATAGATTGAGATAAGTGTTTCGCTAAAATACTATATACCAGATTAAAAGGTCGTTCTACTGATAATCTTTTATGAAGTGCAATGAGTTGATTTGAAATAGGCAAACGTTCATACTTTCTTAACTTTTCTTCTTTATCTACCGTTCCGATTAGAATGAGCTGTTCTTTTGCACGAGTTAATGCCACATACATTAAACGCATCTCTTCAGAAATCAATTCTTTTTCTGTTAACGATTTAACAACTACAGATGAAAGTGATGGATAAGAAATATTATCTGTTAAATCATAGTACTCCATTCCTAAACCATATTTTTGATTTAATACTAAAGGTTTCCGAATATCTTCTTTATTAAAATTCTTAGAAAGACCAGAATAAATAACATATGGAAACTCTAAACCTTTACTGCTATGAATTGTCATCATTCGAACTACATTATCATTAGGTCCTATCACATTTTCTTCACCAAAATCTTTTTTACGCTCTATCAATTCATCGATAAATCTTATAAATTGATAAAGTCCTCTAAACGTAGAGTTTTCAAATTCTATTGCTTTATTAAACAATCCAAAAAGATTAGCACGTCTGCCTTTACCACCAATCAGTCCGCTAAAATATTGAATGACATAATGATCATTATAGAACTTATCAATTAACTGATACACAGGATGTGTTTGCCCATAATCTTGATATAAATGTATATCTTCAATAAAACGACGTAATTTATCAACTAATTGTGTGTTAGCTTGATCATATTTTATATAGTGTAAAATTGATTGATAAAAGTAATCATCATTTGAACTGACTACTCGAATTTCAGCAAGTTCATCTTCAGTAAATTGATAAATAACAGAGCGCATTAACCCAACTAGATAAATATCTTGCAATGGGTTATCAATCGTTCTAAGAAACGATAGTACTAGTCGTACTTCCGTTTGTTCAAAATAACCTTCCTTACTATTAACATGGAACGGAATATTATTATCTTTAAATACTTTTTGCAAACGTCTAGCATTACTCATTCCACGTTCTAAAATAACAATATCTTTATAAGTTGCTTTACGATAGGCATTGTTTTTCGCATCGTAAACGAGTTTATTGTCAAGGATATGCTTTACTTGTTCAACTACATAATATGCTTCTTGTTCCTGTCTATCTAAGTCTGTGTCCTCATTTTCAGATTTAATCAGCGCATGTAATTCGAGTGGCATTGGTTTTTCTGGATAATAATGAGCGCCGAAATATAAACGCGCATCGGCATCATAATTAATTTCTCCAACCGCTTCATCCATCATATGATCAAAAAGATAATTAGTCGTTGAAAGTACTTCCTTTCTTGAGCGGAAGTTATTAGATAAGTCAATTCGAAGTCCCGTTTGTTGCCCTTCTTTAGTGAATCGATGATATTTACTCATAAACAATGTAGGATCCGCTTGTCTAAACTTATAAATAGATTGCTTTACGTCTCCCACCATAAATAAGTTGCCATCTAATTCATCACCACGTTTGATAGTAGATATAATTGCCTCTTGTACCTGATTGGTATCTTGATATTCATCAATAAGTATTTCTTCAAATTGATGACGATAATCTTTAGCGATAGTAGAAGGCATCCCGTTTTCATCTGTTAATATTTGTAAGGCAAAATGTTCATAATCTGCAAAGTCTAGTACATTTCTACTACGTTTTTTCTTAGCAAAATCATTAATGATATCTTTAATGATTTGAACTAAATATTTTATCCGAGGCGCTAACTGTTTCATATCGTCTTTAAGTTCATCTACTGACCGCATTAAATATTTATTTTTTACATCTTGAATGGTTTCATTATATTCTTTATAGAAAGATTTAATATCTTCAAGTGTCTCTAAATCTTCATTTTCTTTTTTTATTTTTGATGACATTTGTGGAAATTTTTCAGGTGTATGATTAAGAAGTGCATCTCTATTCAAAACACCATCTTCTAATATGCTTTGACATATCATTTTCTCTCTTTGGACAACTTCTAAATGTTTTTCAACAGCATTACAATAGGATAAAAGATTTTCTGCTTCAAGAAGTGAGTCAAATGCTGCTTTCATATATATTTCTGCAAGTATTTTTAATTCTTTAAGGTAGTCTTGTTGCTTCTCATCATTCTCGTAAGGATCAACTAATGAATCTAACCATTTAAATGGTGAAGGATTAGCTATACTAAAATAATAAAATCGCTTTAACATTTCTCTAAATCCATCGTCATTTCTATCATTTGATAGTTGTTCGACTAAAGTCAAAAATTCAATATCAGGATTTTCATAATGATGTTCTAGTACTTCATCAATTGATTGCTCCAATAAAAGTACGTTTTCTACTTCACTAATCGTTCTAAAATTAGGGTCTAGTTGGATAACATCATAATGTTGTTGAATCACCTTTAAACAAAAACTATGCAGTGTAGAAATTTGAGCTTGATGTATTTTTATACGTTGACTTTTTAAGTGTTCATTCTTAGGATCCTCTAATGAAGCTTGTTGAATACGTTGTTCTACACGATGTTTCATCTCTCTAGCACTTAAGTTCGTAAATGTTACTACAAGTAATTTATCAACATCTACTTCATCTCTTAAGATTTTTTGAATAATACGTTCAACTAGAACAGCTGTTTTTCCTGAGCCAGCAGCTGCTGCAACTAGTATATCTTGTCCTTTTGCATATATACTGTTCCATTGTGCATCCGTCCATTGTGCGTCTTTAGGTTTTATCGGAATATTATTCATTGTCCTCACCGCTTTCTAATTCGACCTCTTGAATTGCTTGAATTGGATTAATCGATTCATCTACATGGCGATAATGTTTACTATCAATAAGGCTATCTACGTGACATACTGACTGGAAACTACAAAATTCACATGGTAATTTGTCTTCAAATTTAAGTGGAGCTACTTCTGTATGACCATCCATAATATTTGAAGCAGTCTCAATAAAATTATTTTTATTGTGTTGAATAAATTTATGAATCGTTGTTTCATCAGCAACTTGGCTTCCCCGTGCACTAATACCTCCATCTTTTTTTAATGTCACGGGTACAATATCTGATTTAGATATCTCGTTAAGTCTTATATCCATAGCATCGATAACTTCAGCATCACTATTGATTAATCCTTTTAATTTATATTCTTTTAGAATAGCTTGATTAATATTTTTCTTATTTAATGCCTCTTCAGTTAAATCGCCCCATTTTTCAAATTTCAAACGTTCATCATGAATGTGGAAATATAACAATCCACCTGGTTTAACCTCTGAACTTAAACCAAGTCGCTCTGAATTTTGTAATACGATATCCATATACGTCATCATTTGCATCTGTTTACCATAATAAACTTTTTTCAAATTTAAATTGGCGCTATGATTAGATGATTTATAATCAATAATATTTACAAAACTTGTATTATTTTTTGTATAAGTATCGATACGATCAATTTGTCCACGAATATGAATCGGAATCCCTTGTGTCGTCATTAAGGGATGTGCAATCAACTCTTCTTCAGTTCTTGGTTTCTTTCTAAAAGCAGTTTCAAAACGTTTTGGTCTAAATTTTGTATTCTCATTTTGATAACGAAGTGCCTTTAAAGTACTTTCAACAATGACACCTATACGTTTAGATACATAACGATAATATGCATTGGAATCCATTAAATTAAATTGCACTTGTGGTAAAACATGTTGTAGAGCTTCTTCTGTAAGTGCATGGATTTTCTGATTATCCAGTTGACTAAATTCTCCGTTTACTTTATCCGAAATATATTTTAAAGCATTATGAAAAATATTACCTAAATCAAAACTTTCAAGTTGATATTTGGTACGTTCATTTAAACGAAGACCGTAAGTAGCATAATGTTGGAACGGGCAATCATTATAACCTTCAAATCGTGAAACACTAGCATTAATAGACGTTCCATATAATGCTTCTGACAATTGTGGTGTGAGTTGAATGGTTTCATTATCATATGTTAATGCTGTTGATAAATAGTTTATACTGTCATTTAATTCTTCATTTTCACTTATAACTTTATAAGCATCAAGCCACGTATCTGCTACCGCTTCTTCTTCCAACCACGATTTCAATGCTTCAAATAAATGAATTTTAGTTTGATGTGGATGTTCCATTAATGTAAGAGGATAAGCATGATGCAGATAATGAATATTTTGGATATCCAAATTACTGAACAATGCTTGAATCTGATTTAAAAATGGACTTTTCTCTTTTTCATCTCCTTGCATCCCCATAAGACTATATGAAAAAGTCATTTGTTCACATGCACGTGTCATAGCAATGTAGCATACAAATGCTTCATCCATTTGTAAGATATCAGAGGTTGGACTTAATTCAACACTTCCCTGTTCCTCTAACAAACGTTTTTCTTCATCAGTGATTAAACTTGAAGATGACATGGACTGTGGCATCACTCCATCATTCATCCCAACCATATAAACATGTTTTTTATTATCAACTTTTGCTAAATCCATAGTCCCTATGCTCACTTGATCCAATGTTTGAGGAATCATTACAAATTCGAGTTGTTCAAGTCCAATGTCAAATACTTCTAAGAATCGATTTAAACTCATTTCTTCTTCTTCAAATACTGTGACTAAATCATCTAGTATTTGTATTAATCCATTCCATAATTGGTCAATTTCTTCTGCTTTCTCATGGTCCCCTTTTAAATCTAGTTCATCACGGTGAGCCATTAAATATTTAGGTAAATCAAAAGCTTCCATTGTTTCATAAAATGCAGTTGCATAATCTCTAACATTTTTAGAGTGAAGCATGGCTTGCTCAAAACGAAGTATTTTATTTACAACATCATCCTTTAAGCGTATGACGTCTTCAAATGCTTCTTTTTCTTCTTCAGTTAATTGATGCGCTTTACGTCCCATTTTTGTAAAATTATCGATATTAAACAATTTATCATCTAACCATTTTTTACCGTAAATACCTCGTTCAATGACAAAGTTTTCTAATAGATCAATTAAGTAACTACTATTTTTAAATTGATGAGATAAAATATTGGTTTTAAATAGTCTCATCATTGGACTAAGCCCCATATTACTTTGGATAACTTCTAATAAAGAACGTATCATTTCCATTATAGGATGATGTGTCATCGATTTTTTAGTATCAATATTATAAGGAATATCGTATTGTGGCAAAATAGATTCAAATAGATAAGCATATGTTTCATCTCTATATAAAATTGCAATATCTTGATATCTAAAGTGTTTATCACGTGTATCTTTAATAATACGTCGTGCTATTTCATTAACTTCTTCTCTCATATTCGATGACTCAAGTAAATCAATATAACCATGTGATTGAGTTGGATTAACTTGAAGTGCGTCAAATTGTTGTTCTAATTGTAATAAATCTTTATTTTTGAAACGATATGGTGTTGTAAAATAATGTTCATTTAAAGGTATATGTAATTCATTTGCAATTTCTTTTAAGTGAATAAGTACGTCAGAAGGTTTTCTAAACATACTAAAGTGATCTTCATTACCATCTGTAGTTAATAATATAGTAACTTGTTTAGCATTTTGTACTAATGCTTTAATAATTTGATATTCAAGCGTTGAAAAGTTATAAAATCCATCTATATAAATATCAGCATGCTTAATCCACTCAGATTTGTGCATTATTTCAATAAAATAATTAAGACTGTCTTCAGCGGTAATAAATTCTCCATTTAATCGTTCTTCAAAATAATGATAAATAAGCGAAATATCTTCTAGTTTATGTCGGGTTCTTGTTTGTAATTCATTATCTTCTAAAAATAAGTCAAGTTGATGAGGTGTTACAGAATATTTCTTAAAATCTTGGATTTGTTCACTTAATTTTTCACTAAAACCATAATAATCTGCTTGAGATTGATATAATTTCATTTCTGATTTGTGTTGTTGAACGATATTGAATATCATCATTTCAATAGCTGCTTTAGTTAAACGTGTTTCAGTTAATCCTCCGAGTTCTTGAAAGATTCTATAGCTCAAACGCTCAAAATGTAAAACTTCCGTTCTTAAACTCCCATTTAACTCTCGATCATTTACGAAAGATTGCTCCAATTGAAACGTACTTTGGGTAGGTGCAATTAAAATGATAGGATCTCCAAGAGGATTTTCTTTCATTTGTTGTTTAATATTTTTAATCATATGATACGATTTACCGGTACCAGCTCTTCCAAGATATGTATTTAATTCCATTATCTACACGCTCCTTTAAACTCATTTTACCACGGAACATACGTTCTTAAAAAGTAAAGTAGATAAAATAAAAGTAGAATGCGAATTCACCTGAATTGACATTCTACTTTTATTTTAAATTGATATCCTACTTATCTGGATTAAAATTAAATTTAAAATTATTTAATGGCCAAAATCTAAATGATACTTTACCGACGATTTGTTGTTTATCTATTAATCCAAACGCTCTACTATCTTTACTAACTTCACGGTTATCTCCTAATACTAAGTATTTATTTTTAGGAATAACGTTAGAGTTAGGATGAGCATTAAGAAGATCCTTAGTTTCAAAAGATCCTGTAATGTACTCTCCTTGTTTATGTTTTTCATTATAGTCTAAGTAAGGCTCATTTACCTTTTTCTCATTAATATATAGCTGATCTTTTTTATATGTCACACTATCTCCTGGTACGCCTATTACTCTTTTAACATAGTTATCAGATTGATTAGCATGGAAGACAATAACATTTCCTTTTTTTATGTTTCCTACCTTATAACCTAAAATGTTAACCATCACATGTTGTCCATCTTTTAATGTTGGATCCATAGAGTCGCCTTTTATTGTATAGGATTTGGCAACAAAAGTGACTACAAGCCATACGAGCAATAAGCCTACAGCTATCGCAACAATCCATTCTGTTATTTCTTTTTTCAAATATAACACCTCATCTATTTATTAAACTCATAGTTGAATGATCTAAAAGGATAATACCTTAGACATACATTTCCTATAACATCACTTTTTTTAATTAATCCATATTTTCTCGAATCAGTTAATGTATTACTATTATCATTCAACACTAAAAATGAGTCAGGTGGAATAATATCCCCATCAGTATTTTCTAAATCTCGTAATGCGAAATCATTAATATCTCTATTTTTAGCATAATATTTATTCACTTGTCTATCATCTTTATATAATTTACCATGCCTTATTTCTACCGATTCGCCTGCTTTCCCAATAATACGGCTAAAATGGATTTGATCATGATGACGATACATAATAATATCGCCTTCATTTAATAAATTGAATGTCACTTTCAATTTATTAATCATTATATAATCATTTTTATTTAGAGTGGGGGCCATCTCATTAGTATGAACAATTGCACTTCTTAGTAAAAAATTTTGGATAAATATCACAAAAATAATTGCTAAAATAATGGAGATACTCGTACTTATAATTCGACGCAAAATGTCACTCCTCATGTGTTCCCATAAAATGTTTTTCAACTCTTTTTCCAATAAACCATATGACTATAGTAACAATAATTAAAATAATTGCTCTTATAGGATGGGTTAAAAATGTAGTCACTTCTCTACCCATCACTGCTAAAAATGAGATGGAAATAAACTTTGAAAATAATAAAATAATAAAATAATTCTTCATTTTAATATGAGAAAAACTAGCTACAAAGTTTACTACTGTATTAGGTGTAAATGGAAAACACATTAATATAAAAATAGGAACAAGTCCTTGTTTATCTATAAAATGTGTAAGTTTTTTCACACCTTTTTTTGCTTTAACTCTTTGCATAAAAGATGCATCAACGAATTTCCTGAAAAAATAAAATACAGTAAATGTCCCAGCAACGATCCCTAACCAACTAATAATGGTTCCTGTAATAAAACCATAAGCATGAACATTTAAGATGACATATAGAGTTAAAGGAAAAACAGGAATCATAGCTCTTAAATAGAGAATAATAAAACCTGCAAAGTATCCTAATTGTTGTAACACATTAAACCAATGTTCAATTTGATGAAACACTATATCATCAAATCCTTTCTTGAAATTTCATCATTCTCTATTGAGTATAAAATTATTTTACACTCTTTTCTTAAAAAAACTATTAATTCAATAAGAAATCAGTCACAAGTACTAGATAACAGATTTAACATTAGTCATATTAATCATTTAAAAGAGAGTGAGACTGAATTCAAAACGAATTCAGTTTCCTTCTCTTGACCCCATATTACGTTAAACAAAAACTTCTTTTTATGAAAGTCTAGTATGTTGAAAAAGATTGATATAAGTATATATTCAATTGAGTCATTGACTGCCAATATATAAAAAACGCCTAAGACAGCTCATCATGTCCTAGGCTTTAAACTATCATTTTATTTAAATTTATGTTGATATTATAAACGTTCTTCTAATTCTTTTTTCTTATCTTCATAACCTGGTTTACCAAGTAAAGCAAACATATTTTGTTTATAAGCTTCTACACCAGGTTGGTTAAATGGATTAACACCTAATTGATAGCCACTCATCGCACAAGCTAATTCAAAGAAGTAAACAACATAACCGAATGTTTCTTCATCTAAACGTGGGATATTCACAACGATATTAGGAACGCCACCATCAGTATGAGCTAATAACGTACCTTCAAATGCTTTTGTATTAACTTCATCGATTGTTTTTCCAGCTAAATAATTTAAGCCATCTAAATCGTCATCATCTTTTTCAATTGTAATATCATGTTTAGATTGATTTACTTTTACAACAGTTTCAAATAAGAAACGGCGTCCTTCTTGAACGTACTGACCTAATGAATGTAAATCAGTAGTATAGTTTGCGCTTGAAGGATAAATACCTTTAAAGTCTTTACCTTCAGATTCACCGTATAACTGTTTCCACCATTCATTAAAGTACTGCATAGATGGTTCGTAGTTAATTAACATTTCAGTTGTATAACCTTTACTATAAAGAACATTTCGAATTGTTGCATATTGATATGCAATATTCTCTTCTAAATTTTCAGATGATAGTTCTTTACGAGCTTTATTTGCCCCATTCATAATTGCTTCAATATCAATACCTGCAGTTGCAATTGGTAATAATCCTACTGCAGTTAATACTGAATAACGACCACCTACATCATCAGGTACAACAAATGTTTCATAACTTTCATTATCTGCTAATTGTTTCAATGCACCTTTTGCTTTATCAGTTGTAGCAAAAATACGTTTTTTTGCTTCGTCTTTACCATATTTTTCTTCAACTAATTGTTTAAACAATCTAAATGCTACAGCAGGCTCAGTCGTTGTTCCTGATTTAGAAATAACATTTACTGAAAAGTCTTTATCAGACAAGTAATTCACTAATTCTTGTGTATAACTTGAAGATAAGTGATTTCCTACAAATACAATCTCAGGATATTCTGTACTGTTACGGAAAGATGAAGTAAGCATTTCAATTGCAGCACGTGCACCTAAATATGAACCGCCAATTCCGATAACTACCAATACATCTGAATTCGATTGAATATGTTTTGCTGCTTTTTGAATTCTAGAAAACTCTTCTTTATCATAATCTTCAGGTAAATTTACCCAACCTAAAAAGTCGCTTCCAGCACCTGTACCTTCATGAATCGTTTTATGAATTGTTTTTACAATATCTTTTTGTTGATCAAGTTCATGTTGACCAAAAAATTCTAACGTTTTTCCATAATCTAATTGAATATGAGTCATTTATAAATCCTCCAATGTTTATGAATTAGTTTCATTTTACTAACTTTAAGTTATCTATTCAATGAACAAGTTCAATTATTCAAAAAATAGTCTGTTTTTTTTAGAATAATTAAATTACCTTACCTTGTAATGAATACACAATCGAAACAGCAATAAACTCCTTAGTTGTAGTAATATTCAATAAATATAGAAATAACAATAGATGATTAATGATATTCAAATTATCTTTATTTTGTATAAATATGTAAAAAAATGGTTTTATTTTCATAATAAATCTGTTAGTATAGAATTATATCAATTTTCAGAAAATTTTGAGGTGACAATATGAAAGATAAAATTGTTTTAGCTTATTCAGGTGGATTAGATACTAGTGTAGCCGTTAAATGGCTTATAGATAAAGGATATGACGTAGTGGCAGTATGTTTAGATGTTGGCGAAGGTAAAGATTTAGATGTTGTTTATTCTAAAGCATTAGACATGGGCGCCATCGAATGTCATATTATTGATGCAACTAAAGAATTTAGTGAAGATTATGTAAGTTATGCAATAAAAGGAAATTTAATGTATGAAAATAGTTATCCTTTAGTATCTGCGCTTTCAAGACCGTTAATAGCGAAGAAATTAGTAGAAATTGCTGAACAAACAAAGTCAATCGGTATTGCACATGGTTGTACTGGTAAAGGTAATGATCAAGTACGTTTTGAAGTAGCAATTAAAGCACTTAACCCTAATTTGAAAACATTTGCTCCTGTTAGAGAGTGGGGCTGGAGTCGTGAAGAAGAAATCGACTATGCAATCAAACATGGTATTCCTGTAAGTATTAATCATGATTCACCTTATTCAATCGATCAAAATTTATGGGGTCGTGCAAATGAATGTGGTATTTTAGAAGATCCATATGCTGCTCCACCGAAAGATGCATATGATTTAACTGCTGAATTAGAGGATACACCAGATACACCAGATGAAATTATCTTATCATTTAAAAATGGTGTTCCTGTTCAACTTAACCATAAAGACTATGATTTAGATCAGCTAATTCTAACATTAAATGATTTAGCTGGTAAACATGGTATCGGACGTATCGATCACGTAGAGAATCGTTTAGTTGGTATAAAATCACGTGAAGTATATGAAACGCCAGGTGCTGAAGTGATATTAAAAGCTCATAAATCTTTAGAAACATTAACATTAACTAAAGATGTAGCGCATTTTAAACCGGTCATTGAAAAACAATTTGCTGAACAAACATATAATGGTTTATGGTTCTCACCTTTAACAGACAGTCTAAAGCAATTCATTGATAGCACTCAACAATATGTTGAAGGAGATGTCAGAGTTAAATTATTTAAAGGTAATGCTATTGTTAATGGTAGAAAATCGCCTTATACACTTTATGATGAAAAGTTAGCAACTTATACTAAAGAAGATGCTTTTGATCAATCAGCTGCAGTCGGCTTTATCGATATTTATGGACTACCAACACAAGTAAATGCTTATTTACATGGAGGTTATAGTAATGAGTAATAAAGCATGGGGAGGTCGTTTTCAACAACAACCTGAAGAGTGGGTAGATGAGTTTAATGCTTCTATTGACTTTGACCAAACGCTTTTAGATGAGGATATTCAAGGTAGTATTGCACATGCAACAATGCTTGCACACCAAAACATTATTTCTGAAGAAGAAAAAAATGCCATTGTAAAAGGTTTGAAAGATATACAAGCAGATTTTCATAACCATAATATTGAATTTAAACATGCTTTAGAAGATATACATTTAAATATCGAACATGAACTGATACAACGCATTGGAGATCCAGGTGGCAAATTACACACAGGTCGTAGTAGAAATGATCAAGTAGCAACAGACTTACATCTCTATGTAAAAAAACAAGTCATTGAGATTCAAGCACTCATTCGTTCATTCCAAGAGTCTATTTTAACTTTAGCAAAATCTCATGTAGACACGATCATGCCAGGTTATACGCACTTACAACGTGCTCAACCTATTTCTTTCGCACATCACATCATGACATATTTTTGGATGTTAGAAAGAGACTATACACGTTTTGCAGATAGTTTAAAACGTATTGATATATCTCCACTTGGCGCTGCAGCATTGAGTGGCACTACACATCCTATCGATAGACATAAAACTCAAGAACTACTTGGTTTTGAATATATTTATGAAAATAGTCTTGATGCAGTGAGTGATCGTGATTACATTATTGAAACATTGCATAATATATCATTAACAATGACTCACCTATCACGTTTTGCGGAAGAAATTATTTTTTGGTCTACGGATGAAGCGAAATTTATTACACTATCTGATGCATTTTCTACTGGTTCATCTATTATGCCTCAAAAGAAAAATCCAGATATGGCTGAACTCATTCGTGGTAAAGTGGGACGTACGACAGGACATTTAATGAGTATGCTTGTCACATTGAAAGGATTGCCTCTTGCATATAATAAAGACTTACAAGAGGATAAAGAAGGTTTATTTGATTCAGTTCGTACGATTAAAGGTTCATTACGTATTTTTGAAGGCATGCTTAATACGTTAACAGTTAATACTAATCGTTTAAATGAAACAGTGCATCAAGATTTCTCTAACGCAACAGAACTTGCAGATTATTTAGTAGATAAGAATGTACCGTTTAGAACAGCACATGAAATTGTAGGAAAAATTGTCTTTGAATGTATTCAACAAGGCATCTATTTATTAGATGTACCATTTGAACGTTATCAAGAATTAAATGATAAAATCGAAGAAGATGTATATGATTACTTAAAACCAGAAAATTGTTTAAATAGAAGAAAAAGTTATGGTTCTACAGGCCAAGATGCTGTGCGTCATCAATTAAACGTTGCAGAAAATATTTTAAAACAATAATAAATACTATTATTAAATGACTATGAAATTGAATAAATAAAGATTCTAATAAAGCATCTACTTAAAGATTGACTTTAAATCGCTTAATCATTTTATAAGAAGGTTTTTGATTTTGTGAAGATTACATCACTTGTAAGAATAAGTACTGAACTTTCTTTTCATAGAGTAAGTTAAGTCATGTTAGAATCTTTATGCATAAGGCACTTCGTTAATTTAGTTTAGTGATGTTTATTAAATTATACGAAAGTGCCTTATTTTTTTAAGTATTTCAATGTAAAATTGCATATAAATACAAAGTAATTTGGCAAGACTCATTTTTTAGTTAAATTTAATTTAATTATTTTAACTTTCTCTATATTTATTGTTAATAAATTAATAGTTCTGCTAAAATTTTGAAAAAATTATTCTAAAAATTTCTTCTCTTTGCTAAAGTTTTAATGTATTTTTAAATTGCATTGAGAGGATGAGTTTTTTGAAGGTTTCTAAAAAAGCAATGATATCTAGTTTACCAATAGCCACTATCGGTTTAGTAACATTACATAATCCAGTAGAAGCAAATAATAATCATAACAACTATAGCACTACTTCTAATTCTGCTGCAACACATCAACAGTTTAATCAATCACAAAATAAATATACGTCAGTAGCGATTAGTAAACATCGTAATCAAGATCATTCGAATTGGATGACCAACTTAACTGGCGAACGTTTTACGACTATCGCTCATAGAGGTGCAAGTGGCTATGCGCCGGAACATACGTTTCATGCATATGATAAAAGTCATAATGAGTTAGGGGCGTCGTATATTGAATTAGACTTACAACGTACGAAAGATGGACAACTTGTAGCAATGCATGACGAAACCGTTGATCGTACAACAAACGGTACAGGTCGTGTCGAAGACTATACACTCGCACAACTTAAACAACTAGATGCTGGGTCATGGTTTAACAATGCTCACCCTGAATATGCGAAACCAGAATATAAAAATGCTAAAGTCCCTACTCTAGATGAAATTTTATCTCGATACGGTACAAAGGCTAATTATTATATTGAAACTAAAAATCCTAATGTATATCCAGGTATGGAAGAACAACTACTTGAAACATTAAAAAAACATCACATGTTAACTGGTAACTCTTTAAATCATGGACATATATTAATTCAGTCTTTCTCAGAAGAAAGTTTACAAAAAATGCATCAATTAGATTCACGAGTACCATTGATTCGATTACTTGATAAAAATGAATTGCAACAACAAAGTGAAGCAGATTTACAACATATTCTCTCATATGCCATAGGTGTCGGCCCAGATTATACTAGTTTAAACGCTGAAAACACTAAGCATTTAAAAGATTTAGGTTTCCTAATTCATCCTTATACAGTAGATAAAACTACAGATATGCAACGTTTAAATCAATATGGTGTTGACGGTCTATTTACAAATTTTGCTGATAAATATAAAGCTACTATCCCAAACGAGTAATTTTATTAATTAAATCACTCTATAAAAAACCTCCCAATAACGAGTATATATTTCTCATCATTGGGAGGTTCATTTTTAATAGTTATATTTACGCCCATCCACGATAGCGTGCTGCTTCAGCGGTACGTTTAATTCCTACAATATAAGCTGCCAATCTCATATCAATTTTTCTATTCTGAGCTAATTCATAAATAGTATCAAAAGCCTCGATTAATTTTTCCCGTAATTTTTCATTGACTTCATCTTCTGACCAGTAATAACCTTGGTTGTTTTGTACCCATTCAAAATAAGATACTGTCACGCCACCTGCACTTGCTAATACATCGGGTACGAGTAAAACGCCACGTTCAGTTAAAATACGTGTAGCTTCTGGAGTGGTTGGTCCATTTGCCGCTTCTACAACAATATCAGCTTTAATATCGTGTGCATTATCTTCTGTGATTTGATTTGAAATTGCAGCCGGTACTAAAATATCACAATCAAGTTCGAATAATTCTTTATTTGAAATTGTATCTTCAAATAAGTTAGTTACAGTACCAAAGCTATCACGACGATCTAGTAAGTAATCGATATCTAAGCCATTAGGATCATGTAATGCACCATACGCGTCTGAAATACCAACTACTTTAGCACCCATATCATTTAAAAATTTAGCTAAGAAACTTCCAGCGTTCCCAAAGCCTTGAATCACAATACGTGACCCTTTAATTTCTTTTCCTCTACGCTTAGCAGCTTGTTCAATAGCAATCACTACGCCAAGAGCAGTAGAACGATCACGTCCTTGTGAGCCACCTAAGACAATTGGCTTACCAGTAATAAAACCTGGAGAATTAAACTTATCTAAAGCACTATATTCATCCATCATCCAAGCCATAATTTGAGAATTTGTAAACACATCTGGAGCAGGAATATCTTTAGTTGGTCCTACAAATTGAGAAATTGCACGTACATATCCTCGTGATAAACGTTCTACTTCATGAATACTCATTTGACGTGGATCACATACAATACCACCTTTACCTCCACCATAAGGTAAGTTGACAATGCCACATTTTAAAGTCATCCACATCGATAAAGCTTTGACTTCTTCTTCATCTACATCAGGATGGAAACGAACGCCACCTTTAGTAGGACCTACAGCGTCATTATGTTGTGCACGATACCCAGTAAATGTTTTAACTGTACCATCGTCCATACGTACTGGAATACGTACTTGCAAGAATCTTAATGGTTCTTTAATTAAATCATACATACCATCATCAAATCCCAATTTATGCAATGCTTCTTTAATGATGCTTTGTGTAGAAGTCACTAAATTATTATTCTCAGTCATAATCACTTTCGCCTCTTTTTTTTCACAAATGTTTTCGCTTTCATAAGTATTGTAACACGCCTATACTTTTTAAAGAAATTAAATCATGCCATATTACGTCATATCTATTTACTTAAATACACTTCTAATTCGATTTAATGCTTCATCTAATTCTTCTTTAGTAATAACCAAAGGTGGTGCAAAACGAATTACTGTATCATGGGTTTCTTTACATAATAAACCTTTTTCTTTCAATGCTTCACAAAATGGTCTTGCACTTTCGTGTAATTCCACACCAATGAATAACCCGCGTCCACGAACTTCTTTAATTGCAGGGTGATTAATCTTTTGTAATTCTGATTTAAAATATTCACCTAGTTCATTTGAATGTTCTGGTAAATTTTCATCGATAATGACATCTAAAGCCGCAATTGACACTGCACAAGCAAGCGGATTGCCACCAAAAGTAGAACCATGAGAACCAGGTGTAAATACATCAAGCACCTCGTTATCTGCTAATACAACTGAAATTGGTAAGACGCCTCCACCAAGCGCTTTACCCAAAATATATACATCCGGTTTAACATTATCCCAATCACATGCAAATAATTTTCCAGATCGTCCTAATCCAGCTTGAATTTCATCGGCGATAAACAAAATATTATGTTCATTACATAAATCTCTAATGGTTTTCAAATAACCTTCTGGAGGAATATTAATGCCTGCTTCGCCTTGAATAGGTTCAACTAAAACAGCTGCTGTGTTTTTATTAATTGCTTCTTTTAATTGTGTTTCATTGCCAAAGTCAACTTTACGAAAACCATCTAATAAAGGACCATATCCACGTTGATATTCAGCTTCAGATGATAAAGACACAGGGGCCATTGTACGACCATGGAAGTTCCCATTAAATGCAATAATCTCAGCTTGATTTGGTTCAATACCTTTAACATCATAGGCCCAACGACGTGCAGCTTTTAAGGCTGTTTCAACTGCTTCAGCACCTGTATTCATTGGTAGTGCTTTATCTTTACCAGCTAATTTACAAATTTTTTCGTACCATTCCCCTAAGTTATCACTATGAAAAGCACGAGAGACAAGTGTCACTTTATCTGCTTGATGTTTTAATGCTTGAATAATTTTTGGATGACGATGACCTTGGTTAACTGCTGAATATGCTGATAACATATCTATATATTTATTACCTTCTGGATCAGTAACCCAAATCCCCTCTGCTTTTGAAACAACAATTGGTAGCGGCACATAGTTATGAGCACCGTAATGGTTTGTTAGTTCAATAATTTTTTCAGATTTAGTCATAATATCTCCCCTTTGCTTATTGTTATATTAAAACTAATCACTATATTTACTGGCTTTCGCAATTCTATTTTAAAACATTAAAGTCTCTCTAAATCCATTTATGAAAGCCCTTACAAAGATAATGACATATCCTCTTATCATTTTACAAGTAAATTATTTCTATTAGCTAAAATTTTAATATAAACCTTTTTTTCTTAATAAAAAAAGGTAGTGGACAAAATTCATTATGAGTTCTGTCTCACTACTATACTATTTCATATTTTATTAATTATTTATCTTTACGAGGTAACGGATAAAATCCTTTATTAAATTGTTCCCATAAATTTGGTGGTAACGCATGTTTATCTTCACGATTTGGATCAAAGTATGAGATAATTTCCTCTTCTTTACCCTCTTCAATTTTATGGATAAAGTTATAATCTAGAAGAATTCCACGACCTAATGCTACGAGTTCAATGCCTGTCGATTCTACTGCATCTAAAGCATCATCAGCAGTAAATACAGAACCTATACCAATGACTGGCATACGTCCATCTACCCATTGATGGATAAGTTTTAGACGTTCTTCTCCTTCATATTTACCCTCACGTGTTTGTGAATGAATATCCATAATTGAAATATGAACATAATCAATCGCTTTTTTTGTAATTGTTTTAATTAATTTTTCTGTGTGTTCCATTGAAATACCAGGTGATTCTGCTTCTTCTGGTGATAATCTATAACCTACAATAAAATCTTTATTTGCATAAGTTTCTTTAACTTTTAATACTTCATCAATCACTGCAAGTGGGAATTTTAAATGGTCTCCCCATTCATCTTCACGACGATTATAGTATGGAGAGAAGAATTGATGAATTAAGTAATGGTTCGCTCCATGTATTTCTACGCCGTCAAATCCAGCTTCAATGGCGCGACGTGTAGCTTCACCGAAATCTTTAATTGTTTGTTCGATTTCTTCAGTAGTGATTTCTCTTGCATGATGTTCCTGTTGTTGACCAAAACTTTTCATTGAAACGGGGCTTGGTGCCACAACATCTCCATTAGGAGTCAATTCAGGTAAAGCTTGTGCACCACCATGATGAATTTGGACTAATGCTTTTGCGCCATTTTTCTTCATTGCTGTCGCTAAGCGTTTTAAACCTTCGATATCTGAATCGTGTGCGACAGATGGTTGGCCTGGGAAGGCTTTACCAATATCATTTACATTACTCGCAGCATTAATTGCAAGACCTACATCTTTGGCACGTTTCTCAATGTAAGAAATTTCGACATCTGAAATGGTACCATCATCATTTGATGATGTATGTGTTAAAGGGGCAAGTACAAAGCGATTTCTTAATGATACACCGTTGGGTAATGTAACAGTTTCAAATAATTTTTTATATTTATTATTCATAAGTAATTCCTTTCTAAATCTTTTAGTTTTATTATTTTCAAACTATAACATGAACATTTTTATGTCTCTACTTTTATGCTTATATGCATTAACCATCTTTTTAAATTTAGCAATATATTGACATAATAAAAAACGTTACTTAAAAAAGTAACGTTTTAGCGTGTTGACAGTCATTCAATTATTATTACGAATTGCACGTTTAGACTGCTTAATCCAGACCGGTAGGCGTTCTTCAAGCGTTTGAAACCCATACTTTTCTGTCTCTTTAATTTCATCTAATACAGACTGTTTTTCTTTTTTTCGTTCATAATTCTTAAAGTAATCATTATCTTTAAGTGACAAATTAAGCTTTCCTTCATCGTCTATAGAAAGGATTTTAGCTTTTACAATTTGACCTTCTGATAGAAATTTTTTTAGATTATGGACATAATCATCCATAATCTCTGAAATATGGATAAGTCCTTCAGTATGGTCAGGGGTCTCAACAAAAGCGCCATACGGTTGAATTCCAGTCACACGCACTTTAATATGCTGACCTTCTTTATAGTGAGTATTCAACTTGATAACCCCTTATTTCGTTTTTCTTAACATATTAATAATAGCATAAATCCCATACTTGGACTAACGATAAACTAATAAAAAATTAATTTCTTTAGAAATTTATATTTCTTCTTCATAAATTTACATTAAAAAGTTCGTTTTTAATATAAAAAGATGAGCGTAAATGTCTTATTTAAAACAGTTTACGCTCACCTTTTTTTATTTAATGATATTTCTTTGATGAATTAAGCTTTTTTATCTTCTACATCAATAGATTCAATAACCACATCATGTACAGGCTTATCTTGTGCCCCTACTTTAGTATTTGCAATATCTTCTAATGTAGTTTCACCGTCAATTAATTGACCAAACACAGTATGTTTTTGATCTAACCAAGGTGTTCCACCTTTTTCTGCATAAGCTTTAGCAATTGGTTCAGGCCAACCGCCATCAACAAGCTGATTAAGCATTGTATCTGGTACTTCTTTCATTTGAACAACAAAGAATTGTGAACCATTTGTATTTGGACCAGCATTTGCCATTGAAAGAGCACCATATAAATTAAATGCTTCTAATGAAAACTCATCCTCAAATGAACCTCCATAAATACTTTCTCCCCCCATACCAGTAGCAGTAGGGTCTCCACCTTGAATCATAAAATCATTAATGACACGATGGAATGTAATGCCGTCATAATATCCATTTTTTGCATGTGTCACAAAATTTTCAACTGTTTTTGGAGCAATCTCAGGAAACAGCTTAAATGTCATATCTCCTTTATTTGTATGCATAATTACTTTAATTTCATTATCTTGTATTTCTTTATTTAACTGTGGATAGTTAGTCATTTAAATTCTCCATTCATGTTATGATGATATAGATACATATTAACATATTTGAAAGGAAGTAATATAGCATGTTATATCGATTCTCTCACAAAACAGGTACTTATGGTGTAACGATTAAAGAAGATAGCGATCATCAAGTTTTAGTACAAATTGAACAAGTCATTAAACATCCTAAACAAGGAGATTTACATCATCCTGGTGAAACTGAAGGTGTTTTTTTTCATGAAAGACGTGCTTTAAGCCATTATGAAAAACGTTATGCAACACGTTCACAATTGAGAGATTTTAATGTAGAAGAGATGAAATATGAAGATTCTTTACAACAAGCGATTACTAAAATGGAAAACGAATTAAAACAACAACACACAGAATACGCAAAATTGGCATTAGACAATTTAAACAGTCTAAAAAAAGACTATTCTATCCAATATAAACAAAATTTTTTCTAGTCCATTTTACGTCTTTCTTCCTATTTAACAAGATAAGTAAAATTGCTGACTTTACATCTTTTCACAGTTTTTCAGAATAAATTGATTGATGTATAATAAAATTTATAACAATTTTTGAAGGAGGAAAATATAGTGAGTTTGATACATATTGCGGTACTTTTACCGTTAATATTCGCACTCATTATTCCAATCCTTTATCGTTTCTTTAAAAAGATTCATTTAGGATGGTTTGTATTACCTGTTCCTGTTGTCTTATTTATTTATTTTTTATCTTATATTTCAACTACTCAATCAGGTAATACAGTAATAAAAACTTTCAATTGGATGCCACATATCGGCATGAATTTTGATATTTATCTTGATGGCTTAAGCATACTCTTTAGTTTGCTTATAACTGGCATTGGAAGTTTAGTAGTTCTTTATTCAATCGGTTATTTAGATAAATCTGAACGATTAGGGAATTTTTACTGTTATTTATTACTGTTTATGGGTGCAATGTTAGGCGTCGTACTCTCAGATAATATCATTATCTTATATCTATTCTGGGAATTAACTTCATTCTCAAGTTTTTTACTCATTTCTTTTTGGAGAGAAAAGAAAGCTTCTATATATGGAGCACAAAAGTCACTGATTATCACTGTATTTGGAGGACTTAGTTTACTTGGTGGATTAATCTTAATTTCACTTGCAGGACAATCATTAAGTCTACATTATTTAATCCATCATGTATCTCAAATACAAGACAGTTCTTTCTTTACACTTGCAATGGTTTTAATTATGTTAGCAGCTTTCACAAAATCTGCACAAGTGCCATTTTACATTTGGTTACCTGATGCAATGGAGGCACCTACTCCTGTCAGTGCATATTTACATTCAGCTACAATGGTTAAAGCAGGGTTATATCTTGTTGCACGTTTAACCCCATTATTCGCGATATCAGAAGGATGGATATGGACTATTACTTTAGTAGGCTTAATCACACTATTTTGGGCTTCATTAAATGCAACGAAACAACAAGATTTGAAAGGGATTCTAGCATTTTCTACAGTTTCACAATTGGGAATGATTATGTCTATGCTAGGTATTGGAGCTATAAGTTATCATTTTGAAGGTAGTGACAGTCAATTATATATCGCTGGTTTTACAGCAGCTGCTTTCCATTTAATTAACCATGCTACCTTTAAAGGTGCATTATTTATGATTACAGGTGCCATTGATCATGTGACAGGCACACGTGATGTAAAAAAATTGGGCGGTTTACTTACTATCATGCCAATTTCTTTTACTCTTACTGTAATTACAGCATTAAGTATGGCAGGTGTGCCACCATTTAATGGTTTCTTATCAAAAGAAAAATTCTTAGAGGCTATGATAGAAGCTACACACACGCCTCTATTTAGTTTAAATACTCTAGGTATTATTTTTCCAATTTTAGCGATTGTAGGTAGTATATTTACATTTGTATATTCAATTAAATTCGTACTACATGTATTCTTTGGTAAATATCATTCTGATTTATTACCTAAGAAAGCACATGAAGCATCATTATTAATGTTAATTTCACCAGCAATTCTAGCAACGCTAGTTGTTGTTTTTGGACTATTCCCTGGACTATTAACACATTCTATAATCGAACCAGCTACTAAAGCCATAAGTGGAATATCAACCGTACATGCAGAATTCCATATGTTCCATGGTATTACTCCTGCGTTCATCTCTACTTTAACGATTTGGATTGTAGGTATTATCTTATTATTTACGTTCAATTACTGGATTCGTTTATTAAAAGCACAACCAGACAACTTAAAATTAAATTATTGGTATGATACTACTGGCAAATGGTTACCAAATCATTCCGCTTCTCTAACTAATTATTATGTTAATGGGTATGTACGTGATAGTTTAGTCTTTATTTTTGGTACATTAATTGTGTTAACACTCATCACATTAGTGAGGGTGCCGTTTAGCTTTAATTTTAAAAATATAAATACAATTCACATCTATGAAATGATTATTATCATAATACTTACTATCTCAGCGTTCTTAGTTGTTACAGCAACATCTCGTTTATTTAGTATTATTATGCTTAGTGTTGTTGGCTATGCAGTATCAATTTTATTTGTTTTCTTTAAGGCACCTGATTTAGCTTTAACACAATTTGTTGTTGAGTCTATCTCAACGGGTCTATTTCTATTATGTTTCTATCACTTGCCTAACTTAAATCGCTATAATGAAAAAACATCATTTAAATTAACGAATGCTATCATCTCTATTGGTGTTGGTTTGGTAGTGACAATATTAGGTCTTATCGCTTATGGTAATAGACATTTTTCTTCTATTGGAGAATATTACAAGGCACATGTTTATGACTTAGCACATGGTAAAAATATGGTTAACGTTATTCTCGTAGACTTCCGTGGTATGGATACCTTATTTGAATCTTCTGTATTAGGTATTGCAGGTCTTGCAGTTTACACGATGATTAAATTACGAAGTAAACGTAACAAAACAAGTGAGGTGGAAAGCAATGAATAGACAAAATAACAATTTAATATTTCAGTATTCAGCTGTAATTATTGCTTTCTTAATTGCTCTTTTTGGTATTACTTTATTTTTAGCAGGACATTACACACCAGGTGGAGGATTTGTTGGTGGATTGCTTCTATCAACCGCTTTAACCATTATTATGATTGCATTTGATATAAAAACGATGCGTAAAATCTTTCCTTGGGATTTTAAAATCTTAATTGGTATTGGTTTATTATTCTGTGTAAGTACGCCTATAGCAAGTTGGTTTTACGGAAAAAGTTTCTTTACACATACAGAATTTAATATTCCATTACCACTTCTACACTCTGTTCATATGAATACACCAATGTTCTTCGACTTTGGCGTTATGTGTGCAGTAATTGGTACAGTAATGACTATTATTATAACGATTGGAGAGAACGAATAGTGGAAATTATTATGATTATTGTATGTGGCATACTTACATCAATCAGTGTCTATCTCGTTTTATCTAAAAGTTTAATACGTATTATTATGGGAACAACGCTGATTACACATGCATCAAATTTATTTTTAATTACTATGGGAGGATTGAAACATGGTGAAATGCCAATATATGAAAAAGACATTCATCACTATGTAGATCCAATCCCTCATGCATTAATACTTACTGCAATTGTTATTGCATTTGCAACTACTGCTTTTTTCTTAGTCTTAGCTTTTAGAACGTATAAAGAATTAGGCACAGACAACATAGAACAAATGAAAGGAGTGCCTAGTGATGATAGCAACTAATATGGTTGTTCTTACATTAGTTATACCAATCATTACCGCTATTATTCTTATCTTTTTGGGTCAACGCTATCCATTAAAGCGTGCGGTCACATTGATAGGTTTAGTTTTAACTTTGATTGTAGCGATGATTAATTTAATTAATGTTAGTAAATTTGGTCCTCTTAAAGTAGAATTAGGTTCTTGGCCAGCCCCATATGGTATTATCTTTTTATTAGATACGTTAGGGGCAATGTTGATTGTAACGAGTATTATCATTACTCTGCTCATTACGATCTATTCTTTTTCAACTGCCGGAATCGATAGAGAGCGTTATTATTTTCATTTTTCAATCGTCTTTATGTTAGTGGGTATTATTGGTGCTTTCACTACTGGAGATATTTTTAACCTTTTCGTATTCTTTGAAGTCTTTTTAATGTCATCTTATGCATTGCTTGTATTAGGTGGTACACGTATTCAACTTCAAGAAACGGTGAAATATTTACTTATTAATGTTGTAACATCGACATTTTTCGTTATTGCTGTTGCTATCTTATATTCAATTGTCGGCACTTTAAATATGGCTGACATTAGCGTAAAACTGAATGAATTATCTCATTCACATCAAGGATTATTAAGTATTGTCTTTATTTTGTTCATCTTTGTGTTTGCAACTAAAGCTGGTGTCTTTCCATTATATGTTTGGTTACCTGGATCATACTATGCGCCACCTTTTGCTATCATTGCATTCTTCGGTGCTTTATTAACTAAAGTTGGCGTCTATGCTATTTTAAGAACACTTAGTCTTTTCTTCCATAACACAATGAGTTTTTCTCACTATACTATTTTATTCTTAGCACTATTAACGATTATATTTGGATCCATTGGTGCCATTGCTTATTATGATATTAAAAAAATTATTTTATATAATATTATGATTGCAGTAGGTGTCATACTCGTTGGTGTTGCTATGATGAGTAAATTAGGAATTATGGGTGCTATATATTATACCATTCACGATATGTTAGTTAAGACTGCACTTTTCTTAATTATTGGTGTCATGTATCAAATTACCAAAACATCAAATCTTAAGTCATTCGGTGGTTTAATTAAGACATATCCTATACTTGGTTGGTCTTTCTTTATTGCAGCTTTAAGCTTGGCTGGTATTCCCCCATTTAGTGGGTTTTATGGAAAATACTTTATTGTAAAAGCCGCTTTTGAAAAAGGATTTTATATCAGTGCAATTATCGTATTACTTTCAAGTTTAATCGTACTCTATTCTGTGATTCGTATTTTCCTACATGGTTTCTTTGGTGAACCTAAGGGATATAAACTGAATAACAAAGTAAATGTAAAACAAGCAACAATCGTTTCAGTAATTGCCGTTGTCATTACTGTACTATTTGGTTTATCTGCTGATGCACTTTATCCATTTATATCAGAAGCAGCTAAATCTTTCTATGATCCTAATGTTTATATTAAAAGTGTATTAGGAGGTAGATACTAATGGCTCTTCAATTTGTGTTAAATATTATATTAGCTATTATATGGATGTTTTTAAGTGGCAGTTATACATTTAATAACTTTTTACTAGGATTTTTAATAGGAATTGGGCTTGTTTACTTATTTAAAAAAGTATTGCCTGGTAGTTTTTATTTAAAAAGAGTTTATAAAGTCATTAAATTGATTGTTGTCTTTTTTATAGAATTAATGAAAGCCAATATTGATGTATCCAAAATTGTGTTACAGCCAAGACTTAAAAATCAACCTGGTTTCTTTATTTATCACACAGATTTAAAACATGATTGGCAAATTGTTTTATTATCTAATTTAATCACTTTAACACCAGGAACTGTCGTTTTAGGTATTAGTGATGATAGAACTAAAATATACATTCACTCAATTGACTTTAGTACGAAAGAAGAAGAAATTGAAAGCATTAAATCATCACTTGAAAAAGTAGTGAGAGAGGTGGGCGAAGCTTAATGGTAAAAACAATTATTATTATTGCTTTAATTGTCGTAGTATTATCGATGCTAGCAATGTTTATTCGTATTATTAAAGGTCCCACTTTACCTGATCGCGTCCTTGCACTAGACGCTATTGGCTTACAATTGATGGCGTGTGTTGCATTATATAGTGTATTTATCGGCTCACAATACTTACTTGTAGTTATTTTACTTATTGGTATTTTAGCGTTCTTAGGTACAGCAGTATTCTCTAAATTTATAGATAAAGGTAAGGTGATTGAACGTGATAGCAAAAATCATCATTAGTTTAGCCATCATTTTCATTATCTTAGGTGCATTGATAAGTGCAATTACTGCTATTGGTATTATTCGTTTAAAAGATGTCTATTCACGCGGTCATGCTGCAGGTAAATCTGCAACATTAGGTGCTATATTTTTATTATTTGGAACGTTTTTATATTTTATGGGAACAGAAGGATACGCCAATATGCAACTGATATTCGGCATTATTTTCATTTTGATTACTGGCCCTCTTTCTAGCCATTTAATGATGAAAGCATCATATAATAATAAAACGCCTTATACTAAAGATACAAAAATTGATGAACTTAAAGATGAATTTAACAATAAGAAAATATAATTTGATAAAAATCGAGGTACTTTCTTAAAGTGCTTCGATTTTTTGTTTTGAAAAAGATAGTTTTATGTTATTATAAATCGTAATAATTACGTTTTAAAGGAGTTTTATTATGCATCGGACTATTATTGGTGGCGGTATACAAGGAACCACTATAGCAATTAAGTTACGTGAAGTAGGCATGTCCATCCAAAATCTTACAATTATCGACCCTCATGATTCTTTATGCGAACAATTTCATAAATGCACAAATAGAATTGCTATGCCTTACTTACGTTCACCTATTGTACATCATATTCATCCTGACCCATTTCATTTGAAAAAATTTGCAAAAATGAATTAGTATATTAATCCAACTTTTGGTCGTTATCAAAGATCTCAAACAGAGATGTTTATGGATCACACACATGCTCAAATACATAACTACCATCTAAATCAAAGTTATGTTCAACGCATTGAAAAAAATCAAAGAGGATGGAGTATTACAACAAGTCATCATTCTGTCATTCAAACTGATTGTGTTGTTTTAGCACAAGGATGTCATAATGAACCTTTTGTCCCTGCCGCATTTACTCAAGCTAAAGATGTATGTCATATATTTAGTGATCATTTTAATTCTCAATTATTTTCACAATCATCTCATGTCATTGGAAGTGGTATTTCAGCTGCTCATTTAACATTAAAGGTTTTAAAATTAGATAAGAATAAAATCGTTCATTTATGGATGAATAAAAATATAGATATTCAACATTTTGATGCTGATCCTGGTTGGCTAGGTCCCAAAAAAATGAAGGCCTTTTTAAATCATTCTTCACATGAAGAAAAACTTCAAACAGTGTTAACAGAAAGACATAAAGGTTCAATGCCTCACGAGTTATATTTACGCTTAAAGAAATATGTTCAAAACAAAAGACTTATCATACATAAAGAAGAGATTAAGGACTTAAAATCGCATCAAATTATTACTGAAAATTTAAATATCCCATATGATTACATTCTTTTAGCAACTGGATTTAAGTCTTCAACTTTGCAGCAACCCATGATACAATCCCTAATTCAAAATGCTAATGCTCCCCTCCTATCTTGTGGATTTCCAAAAATCACACATGAATTAGAATGGTTACCTCATTTATTTGTTGCTGGTGGACTAGCTGATTTAGAACTTGGTCCATTTGCTAGAAATATCATGGGAGGTAAAGAAGCAGTTCAAAGAATTTATAGCGTATTTCAAAGAATAAATCACCATAGAGAAGTATCATAAATATAAAATACTAGCCCGTAGATGAATATTTTCTACAGGCTAGTATTTTATAATTTGTTATTTTAATGGTTTAATCCCTATTGTACCTCTCATGATACTAATTAATTTATCTTGATCACTTTTAATTTCTATATTCCATACTTGTGTCGTATGACCTTTATGAATAATAGAAGCGGTAGCAATCACGCGTCCCTCTTTTACTGAGTGAATATGATTGGCATTCATTTCTAAACCTAATGGGATAAAGTGTTTCGTATCAATTAAATGGGCAGCGCCTAATGAACAAGCTGTTTCACCTAATGCAATACTTGCACCACCATGTAGATAGCCAAAGGGTTGTTTAACCTTATCAGTGACTGGCATAGAAATTACAACTATTCCCTCATCTACTGTTTCGATTTTCATATCAAATGTTTCAAGTAAATTAGACATGTTGTCACCTCTTTTTTTCTATAATACCATTGCAGCTATTGTACCAAAAATCATCAATGGAACATTATAGAAAAGGAAGTTAGGTATACATGTATCTCTAATGTGATCATGTTGACCATCTACATTAAGACCTGCTGTGGGTCCAAGTGTTGAATCACTTGCTGGTGAACCAGAATCTCCAAGTGCAGCAGCTGTTCCTACTAAAGCAATTAATGCCATATTATCTAAACCAAGAGATGAACCTAGTGGTATAAATAAAGCTGCAATAATTGGAATCGTAGCAAAAGATGATCCAATGCCTAACGTAACAATAAGGCCAACAATATACATTGCAATAATAGTAATTAATTTATGTCCATTTGTAATCTCAGTTAAACTAGAAACTAATTTTTCAATATCACCAGTAGCATTCATGACACCGGCAAAACCGTTAGCTGATAAAATAACGACACCAATAAATGACATTATTTTTATTCCTTCTACAAATTGACTATCTAATTCATTCCATTTATAAATACCAGAAATAAAGAATATCAGCACTCCAGCTAATGCTCCAAAAATCATTGAATCCGTAAATGTTTGAACTAAGAAAGTAGCGAAAATAGCAACAATCGTAACAACTAATACATATGGCCGAATTTCTGCTATTTCTTCTTCATTATCTTTAAGTACCTCTTGCTTATATTCACGTGGTTTACGATAAACAAACAACCCAATAACTAAACCGACAATATAACCAAGTGAAGGAATTAACATTGCTTTCCAAATCATATTAAATTCGATAGGATGATGAGCTTTTTGAAATCCACTTTGTATAATTTGGTGGAAAATCTGTCCAAAGCCATAAGGTAGTAAAACATATGGCCAACATAAACCAAATCCTATAACTAAACCAATTAATCGTCTATCAATTTTCAAATCGTTAAATAGACTAAGTAATGGTGGAATTACAATTGGTATAAATGCAATATGTACTGGAATTAAGTTCTGACTCATAATACTCATTGCTAGTAATACTAAAATAATAATCACTTTTACTTTAATCCTTGATAAGCGGCTATTCTCAGTATGAATCGCACGAATAATTTTATTTACTAAATAATCTGTGATGCCACTATATGATATCAGTGCTGCAAAGCCCCCTAATAAAGCGTAACTTAATGCCACTTCCGAACCATCTACAATATTTTTACCGAATACACTAATTACTTTGTTTAAACTCATGCCCGATATTAGACCACCTACAAGTGAACTAATAAATAAACTAATGATAACATTCAGTCTTAAGAGACATAATATAATCATTAATATTACGGCAATAACTACAGCATTAAACATTATACTCACATCCTTTATCACTCTACCGAACTAAAGTGTATAATTATGTGATTAATAATATCAAGTAGTTAGGCGGTTGTCAACGCCTAATATAATAGTATTTAAAAAAAATAAACGTCTAAGGTATCAATGTACCTCAGACATTTATCTATTTTGCCTCACAATGAATGTATATTCATTTCTAACATCCATTTTATATTGATTGTCTTAACCAATTCACAATGGTCATTATCATGCTTCCTGTCGGACCTTTAGGACCTTTATAGTTATTTTTATTAATCGTTGCAGGACCTGCAATATCAAAATGAATATGTGGCGTTTGCTCACTAAAATGCGTAACGAAAGCTGCAGCAAATAAGGCTTTACCTTGTCCATTTGTATGATTCACTAAATCAGCGACCTCTGTATTACGAATCAATTGTTGTTCAGTTTGAGTAATAGGTAATTCAAAAGCGAATTCATCAACTTCTCTAGCACTTTCTAAAATGTGTTTCATATCTTCATCTGCATTCGAACTAAATAAAGCAGCCTTATCTTCTCCTAATGCCGCTATAGCAGCACCTGTAAGAGTAGCAAAATCACATATTAAACGTGGTTGAAATTGATTTGCATAAAATACGCCATCTCCTAAAACTAAACGGCCTTCAGCATCGCTATTTAAAACTTCTACTGTTTCACCACTTAAGGCAGTATATACATCATCTGGTTTCATAGCCTGTTGACTAATCATATTTTCTGCAGAGACAATGACACCTACAATATTTACTGGTAAAGATAATTTAGACGCAGCATCAATCATTCCTACAACGTTAGCAGCACCACACATATCAAATTTCATTGTTTGCATACCCATTTTAGATTTGATGCTATAACCACCAGAATCATATGTAATCCCTTTCCCAACTAATGCAATAGGCGCTTCATTTTCATCTGTTCCATGATACGTTAAAGTAATAACAACAGGAGAGTGAGTGGATCCTTTACCTACAGCATGTAGTAAACCAAAACCTTCTGATAACAATGTGTCATTACTTTTAATATCTACTAAAACAGAAGACGATTTAAAGTGATGTGCTACTTCACTTGCAAAGTATTCTGGAGTAAGTATATTGGGAGGCATATTACTAAAGTCACGTGCTATATTCACCGATTCACCAATCAAATACCCTGCTTTTATATTTTTTATATCTTCATCACTATTAGATGATTCTATATATAATTCCAGTTGATATGGTGTGGATTTGTTAGATTTATAGTTGTTAAATTCATAAATCGATTGTCTACTTTGTAATCCGAAAATCTCTGCAATACTTGTTTTGTCAATTTGTTTTGAATTAAATGTATCAAAAAGAACATTTGCTTCTGTCACACGCTCTTTTTTTAGATATTGAAAAAGTGTACCAAATACTTTTAAAAATGAAGCATAAGATAATGTTTTCAAATTTCCTAGTCCAACCGTAATTAAACGTTTAGGTTCATTATTTATGTATAAAATAGTCGAAGATGTTTTTCCTAATTGACTACTTACAATATGTCGATGTCGGTAATTTTCAATAGTTTGTGTAAGGTCACTATTTTTGTACGTGATCTTTCCAATTTGATTAAGATGATCGGGTACTCCTAGAATAATAATGTCGGTCATTTTATTCGAATCATAATTAAAATGTATCATATAACTCTCCTTTAAAATAAAGGAGTGAGATATTGAAATCTATTTTGTTTCACAGATTTCTGTCTCACTCCTTAATGATTAAATATTTAATTTATTAACTTAGAATTTACCTTTTTTAAATGCTAAGCCAACGCCACCCATTTTGAATACTGCACGTGTATCAATCACTTTCTTCATGAACGCAGCTTTTTTACCAGTGATGTCTCTACCAAACACATGACCTACACCATCATGTGAACCTAAAGAACAAACTGTACCACGATCAATATATTCGAAGTCAGTTGTAGCTTGACCATTTAAGATATTTTCAATGTTTTTAGCAACATGTGCACCTTGTTGCATAGCAATTTGAGCTGTAGTTGGTAATGGACGTTCCTCACCTGCTGGGATAAACGCAGAAACATCACCAATAACGAAGATATCATCATGACCATCGATTGTTAAATCTTGTTTAGTTACGATACGACCACGTTTTACACCTTCGAATGATTCTTCCATAAGTTGACTACCGCGAACTCCAGCAGCCCACACTGCAGTATTGGCTTCAAGTTGTTGTTCTTGATCATTTGTTTTAACTTTGAAACCTTTTTCATTACAAGCAACGATTGGCGTACCAATTTTAAATTCAACGCCACGTTCTTCTAAATAATTAACTACATAATTTACAAGATTTTCTGAGAACATTGGTAAAATTTTAGGCATAGCTTCAACACATGTAATTTTAACTTTATTTTGATCTACACCATATTTATTACATAATTCAGGAATTCTGTCTGTTAATTCACCTAAGAATTCAATGCCTGTAAATCCAGCGCCACCTACTAAAATTGCTAAATCATTTTCATCTTTCTCTTTTGATGCAGCGTAGTTCGCAAATTTATCTTCAATATGACGAGATAATTCGCGGGCAGTATGAATATTTTCAATTTGGAACGCATGTTCTTTCATTCCGTTAATACCGAATGTTTCACTTTCAAATCCTAAAGCAACAACTAAAATATCATATTCAAAAATACCATGAGTAGTTTCTACTTTTTTAGCGTTTCTATCAATTTTAGTTACTTCTGCATTGATGAAGTTGACTTTATTTTTGTCAATTACACTTTCAATTGGATAAATTAAATCTTCATAATTTAAAGTACCAGCTGACGCTTCGTGTAACCAAGTTGCTTCATAATGATATTTGTTTTTGTTAACTAAAGTGATTTCTGCTTCATTTGCAGATACTTCTTTTTGTAATTTAGTAACTGCTTGTAAACCTGCATATCCTGCACCTAATACAAGTACTTTTTTACGATTTTGTGCCATTTCATTCACCTAAGCTTTCGTATTTTTTCTTAAATGTAGATAAAGGCTACAAGTTTCAGAACATGTTGAAACGTAGCATTTTATAATACAATAGTATTGTAAAAATACTGATTGTTTCGTAAAACTTTGAACTTAACCTATTTGTTCATCCCCATTTATAGTCTTAGTCAACACTTTTATATTCCATTTTGCGAACATTTATTCACAAAAAAGACAAAATTAATCCACTTCCAATTTTATAGTTTTTATACCATATTTTCAAGCAACAACAGAACGATTATTTAAATTTATTATTACTATATTGTATTAACTTAAGAATATGAGACTTAACAATTTTCAGGATGTCCAGCTACTTTTGCTGTTCTAAAAGAACTGCCACATCCACATGATGCAATTGCATTTGGGTTGTCGATTTGGAATCCACCACCCATTAATGATTGTTTAAAATCAATTTTAGTGCCATTCAGTACGGGAGCATCATCTTTATCTACTAAGACTTTTAATCCATAATATTCTAATATTTCATCATTTGATCCTGGGGCTTCTTCTGCAGACATACCATATGTTAAACCTGTACATCCGCCACCATTCACTTTAATTTTTAAATAACCGTTTTCCATATGATTACTTTTCAACATGTCTTTTACTTCATAAGCTGCTGCTTCAGTAAGTATTACTGTTGGCATTTCTAATCACTCCTATAATAAGTTTGTAAAATCATTTTCTTCTATGTGTTTATAAATATTGTTTAACAAATCTTCAGGTGTATCCCTTTCTACGACTTCTCCATCTACCAATGCATATAACCCAGAAGAACATAAACCACAATTATTGAGACATCCATATTCTAACACATCTACTTCAGGATCACTTTCGAGTTTATCGTAAACGTAGTCTCCGCCTTTGGCCATATTCGATATACAGAATTCGACTAATGGAAACATACTTCACCTTCTTTTTAATTTAATTACATTATTATAACAAATCTCTTAATATGTTGCATTGCTATGGTTTTTAACTATTTGTATTTTGCAATAACATTTCACATTTGTTTGTCGTGATTATTAAAAACATATATAATAAAATTATATTAATCTTTCATTTATTTGTTAGGGGACAATAAATGAAAAATAAGCGTTAAAATAGGCTGAATCACTTATTATTGAACCTATACTTTATTTATACAGTCTGACATTATAAAGGTCTGACATTAATACTACATAGCCAATTGATATTTTAATGTAAAGGGGTAACATAATATGAAACATTTAGTTCTGCTTGGTGGAGGGTATGGTAATATGCGTATTATGTCGCGCATTCTTCCAGATGTTCTTCCTCAAGAATACACATTAACTCTTATAGATCGAATGCCGTTTCATGGTTTAAAACCTGAATTCTATGCGCTCACTGCAGGCACAAAATCTGATAGTGATGTGCGAATGAATTTTCCTAATTCACATCGCGTAAATACAATTTATGGAGAAATAAGTGATATCGACTTAGATAACCAAATTGTTTCGGTAGGACAAACTAAAGTAGATTATAGTGAGTTGATTATCGGACTAGGTTGTGAAGATAAATATCATAATGTTCCAGGAGCTAAAGAATACACTCATAGTATTCAAACGCTTTCTAAAGCCCGTGAAACGTTTCATAGTATTAGCGAGTTACCTAAAGGAGCGCGTGTTGGAATTGTAGGAGCTGGCTTGAGTGGTATTGAATTAGCAAGTGAACTACGTGAAAGTCGCACAGATTTAGAAATTATTTTATATGATCGTGGACCTCGTATATTAAGAAATTTTCCAGAAAAATTAAGTAATTATATTGCGAAGTGGTTCCGCGAAAATAATGTAAACGTGGTTCCTAATTCTTTGATTGATAAAGTTGAGCAAGGAACAATTTATAATGGAGGTACACCAGAGCCTGTTGATATTGTAGTATGGACAGCAGGTATTCAACCCGTTGAAATTGTAAGAAAACTGCCTATTGATATTAATAAAAGTGGTCGCGTTATCGTTAATCAATATCATCAAGTACCAACTTATAAAAATGTTTATGTAGTTGGAGATTGCGCAGCTTTACCACATGCGCCAAGTGCTCAATTAGCAGAAGTACAGGGTGATCAAATTGCCGATGTACTAAAAAAACAATGGAATCATGAACCACTTCCTGAAAAAATGCCTGAATTAAAAGTTCAAGGTTTCTTAGGTTCTCTAGGAGAGAAAAAAGGGTTTGCCTATATTATGGATCGCACAGTCACAGGACGTTTAGCGCATATATTAAAATCAGGTGTTTTGTGGCTATATAAATATCATAATGGATAAATAAAACTGGGAAGCAGGACAGAATTTAATTTTATTCATCATCTCAAGCTTCCCCACATTTTTATAAAAATTGAATACTGCACTTTATATTAATTGTTTATAATATATTGTTCTATAAAATGAGTCACTTTTTTTGACTGAATATAACCGTCAGCCACATATTCATCGTTCATTGTAATAAGCGGGTAAAACAACTCATCATTTTCAATTTGCTCAATATATTGTTGATCATGATCACTTAAATTTTCAGTTTCTTTTTGAAAATCGATATATGTATATTCGAAATGAATATTAGGATATTTTCTTTCTAATAATGGTTTTAGCCACTCATACGTATTTTTAGAAGTTGGTGCATTGACACAACTTGCACACACTACATCTGCACCGTAAACAACAACACTTACTTTCGTCATATATTAATCCCCCGTTTAGTTTTATAGATTTTTCTTTCTTTATCTATTATAATAAATTAATAATAAGTTTATGAAGTATTTTACTTGAAAGGAGACATATCTCATGCCTACTGAGAATGCAACAATGTTTGATCAAGTAGCCGAAGTTATTGAACGTTTACGTCCGTTTTTATTACGTGACGGTGGAGATTGTACATTAGTCGATGTAGAAGATGGCATCGTAAAATTACAATTACATGGTGCGTGTGGAACGTGTCCAAGCTCAACTATTACATTAAAAGCAGGTATAGAACGTGCTTTACACGAAGAAGTACCAGGCGTTATAGAAGTAGAACAAGTTTTCTAACGATATAAATTAAAGACACCCTACACTCAGTATTTAATCAGAGTAGGGTGTTTTTTTTTTTGCTATTTAGAATTGAGTTTGATGATTGTTCATATGTTTTTCAATTTGACGATCCATGTATACCCAACCTTTCCAACCTACATGTACCACATCACTTAATACATATTTTTCATAGTCTTTATTTGACATATCATACACTTTCCCACCATGTGCGACAACAGTTTTATGTATTTTTTTATAGACAGGTTCACGTGTTGAACGGTGAATACCTAAATGATCGTACCATTTACCATTTACTGGAAGAATAACATATTGTACATCAGCACCTGCTTGATGCATTGTATCTACTAGTAAAGATAAATCCTTAAACTCTGGTGAATTCATTTTAAATTCATATTGGCGACGATTCATTGGCTTTTTATGCATTAGTTTTTTCCAATATTCGTTACGGATACCATAACTATTAGAAGTAGAACGTTTTTCACCAAGTTGCACTGCTTTATTACTCATGTTTTTCCAAGAATCATTGGGTGATGTAAGTGAGTGTACATGAGTTAATGGTGATTTATCTAATGAAAAGTATGTTTTTATTGCCTCAATTTTAAGAAGTTGACTTTCTTTAAACTTAGAAATATAACGACCTTTTGGGTTGCTTGGATCTTTTACTAATTCTTTTAAATATTCCTTATTAGGAACACTTCTAAATTTTAATAATCGTTTAGCATAGCGTTGTTTTAACTCTGAAGGCATATCCTTTTGTTGAAATATCTGATTGATTTGATTTGGTGTCGTACGCGCAGCCATATCCATATCATTAACGCCATGTGTACTAAACCATTGTGGTGAAATGATAAATGTCATCTTTTTACCTTTAAGTTGATCATATTGACCCGCTAATTCAATAGCATTAATTAAATCTGTATTACCGCCCGTACCAACTAAGAATACAGGCTTTGTATTTTTTCGATGATGCATTGCTATCGCAGGATTAAACGGATCACGTTTATTTAACTCACTTGAACCATAAAGTGGATAATATTTATCATTACTAAATAATTGATTTTGAATGAGCGTACCTTTAAGTACTTGATCAGTTAGTGACGTTCTATTATCAGCAAGTGTCTTATTGTTAACGAGACCAGTAAACCAACTCGCAGGCATTAATACAAAAGCTAAAAATATGATTCCACTAATAAGAATTGGTAAAAATGGTTTGAATTTCATCGTAATTCTTCTAAAGCTTCAACAATTTTATTAGGAGTTGCCCATTCATCGCGATCAAAATCCATAATTGATACTTCAATTCCTAATCTATTTTGAATTTCTAATAATAATCCAACTGTTTGAAATGAATCAATAATTCCTTCTTCAAAAATCTCAACATCTGGGTTTTCTTTAACTACGTCATTTTCTGCTACATCAGCTAATACTTCTAAAACTTGTTCTCTAAATTCCATCATTTATTTCTCCCTTTAAATTAATTTTCCTGAGAATATTAAGAAGCCAAATGCTACAAAATGGAATGTGATAATAACACTTAATGCTGTAGCAAAACCATTTTGAAAGCGAGGTGGATGTTTCTTTCTCCAGCGTTCATAATATCCATATCCGATAAACATTAAACCGTGATAAATACCATATACAATATAAAATACTTCTAATCCGTGCCATACACCCATAATAAAGAAATTTAAGAAGAAGGCAAAATTTGACATTGCAAATTGATTCTTCATTATTTTTTTACTAGACATATAGAACAATGTTCTCATATAAACACAGTCTCTAAACCAGAATGATAATGACATATGCCATCTATTCCAGAAATCTTTAATGTTACGTGCTTTAAACGGCTGTTTAAAGTTTGGTGGTGTATTAATGCCATATAGATAACTCACTGCTATTGCAAATAAACTATAACCTGCAAAGTCAAAAAATAAGTAAAAGCTATAGGCATACATATATAACCATTTATGAGTAAAACCATGTAAATGCATTAATAATGGCATAATTGCATATACATTAATTAAATGAGCAATAATATATTTATATAAGAAGCCCATCATAATCATATGAATCGCTTTAACTACCATACCTCTGTATTGCTCACCAGTTGGTATTTTTTTATCGTCTTTGACAAAACGTTTATAACGGTCGATGGGTCCTGAAGATACTGTTGGAAAGAATGAAATAAATTGAATCAATTTCCCCACTTTAATTTCTTTAATAGAACCATCTCTAATTTCCATTATAAGTTGTACACTTTTAAAAGTAACATATGAGATTCCTAAGAATCCGACAAATTCAATTAACTTATGTTCATGGAAATGTATTTGATGTCCACCTAACCATGAACTTTGTAATATTTTAACAAGTGCTAAAGGTAAAATAGATAAAATCATAATAATTAAAAATTTAATAAAAGTATTATTTTTTTGTCGTGATTTGTAATACCACATGATTAATAGCACTTGCCATATTAAATAAATTACAAAACTGATTAATTGAACACTTAAATATTTCTGTCCAAATAAATTGTATGTATCTGAAGAGAAAATAATCACAATCATAATCACTGTACTTATCCCATTGTATACATAGCTTCGCTTACCTAAAAATCCGAGTATGATGACTGGTAAAAGAACGATAAATGCGACTAAGAAGAAGGTAAACGTACCATAAGGAATCATGCGTCGATATCCTCTGCAACTTGTTTACGATCAAGTTTTCCATTTGATGTTAATGGAAGTTGTTCCATCCAAACGAATTTTCTCGGAATCATATATTCAGGTAAGCGAGATTTCAATTCATTTTTAATGTTTCTGGTCATCTCTAAGTCATTATCAACTTTTTTAGTAGGTACAATAGCACCTACAAGATAAACAACTTTTCCATTTTTATAAATTGGCACAACAACAGTTTCTCTAACGTATTTTGAGTGTCTTAGTTGTGTTTCAATTTCTTCTAGTTCCATGCGATAACCGTTTAACTTTATTTGAAAATCGATACGTCCTTGGATAAACCAATAACCATCTTTTTCAATAGCTTTATCACCCGTGTGATAAATGCGAACGCCATTATCAAACTTAAATACTGCTTCAGTTTTTTCTTTGTTTTTTAGATATCCTAAACTCACACTTGTTCCTTTAATAACAAGTTCACCTTCATCAGTTGTTGATAGTGTAGTATTCGGTCTTGCTACACCTACTGGAAGTGGGTTATAACGTTCTAAAATCTCGGGTGTGATTTTTACACCAGTAACTGCAACTGTCGCTTCCGTTGGTCCATATGTGTTATAAACAATTGCATTTGGATATCTATCAACAAGTGCTTTAGCTGTTCTATGCGGTAAAATTTCTCCACAAAAGAAGAAATGATTTAAACTTGGATAATCTTTTTCATTAAGGTTAGGAAGTAATAAACACATTTCTATAAATGATGGTGTTGATACCCAAGCATTAATTGGCGTTTGAACAAGCATTTCATTTAATAACTTCGGTTTTTTTATCATATCTTTATCTACTAAGTTAAGTGTTCCACCAGATGTTAAACATGGATAAATTGACATTACAGATAAATCAAATGAAAATGGTGCTTGGTTCAACCACTCCTGATGATTATCTGTTTCATTTAATGAGACCATCCATTCTGCAAACTCTATTAAACTCGCATACTCAATTTGCACACCTTTAGGCTCACCTGTAGAACCAGAAGTGAATATAGTATAAACAACATCTGTTTTATCAATTTGACTATCAAAAACAATAGGATAATCAGAATGTTTAATATCTTCGATTGTAAGTTCTTTCCTTGGTTGATTCACACTTGAATCAGTTGTATTTAAAATAAATGTTGGATCTACTTTATTCATAATCATTTCTACACGTTCTATTGGAACTGACGTATCAATTGGGACATAGCCACATCCTGCTTTGATTGCTCCTATCATTCCAACTACCATATATGGTGACATATGACCATAGATGATTAATGGCTTATTTGTATCTTGCAAATAATGTGCTAGCTTACTAGATTCTTCTATAAGTTGACGATACGTTAACTCATCTGATTTATGTCTAATAGCTACTCGATCTGGATTTTTTTGTCCAATATCATTAATTAAATTTATAATATCTGTCATCCTTTGACTCCTTACTAGAATTCGTTATATATAAAGTTATTATGTGTATCGCCTGAACCATATATAAGATACAAAGCTATAAAAATTGCTAAGTATAGAATAGTCAGTAGATATGGTTTTGCTTTTTCATAAAAAACACTTATTTTTTTAGTTTCTCTCAATTGAATATTACACCTCACAAACATTGCTATTTATTTTGAAGAACAATTCTACTTATTTTATATTTAGTAAAGTTATCTTACTATCAAGAAATATTATATCGCACTTTTATTTTTACACTTTATTATATAAAAATATTAATTATATATCAAATTTATTTTATATAATAATTAGTGAGTGTTAAATATGTATCTATCTTATCCGATATGTCCTTATTCTTATCTTTGATATTCTATATATTAGTACTAATGATTACATATCACAATTACACAGAGCATAACAAAACTGTTAGATATAAAAACTTCTTATTACTCATATCATCAATTTAAGTAATAAGAAGTTATCATAGAAATTATTTTTATTAATTAGTATTACTTTCTAATTCAGCTATAGCCACATTCAAATCTTTAAATGAATAGGTTGGCTTTGGTTGTTTAGTTTGAATTTCTTCATAAGATGTTACACCTGTTTGTACATGTACCGTATCCATCCCCACATTAATACCAGACATTATATCTGTATCATACAAATCTCCCACCATAGCCACTTCAGACTTATCTAGTTTCAAAATATCTAAAGCAATTTGCATGATGATGGTTTCTGGTTTACCAATAAATTGTGGCTGTTGTCCAGTAGATACACTAACCACACTTGTAATAGCTCCATTTCCAGGTAAGAAGCCTCTTTCTTTAGGAATTGAGACATCTGGATTCGTAGAGATAAATTTTGCGCCTTTACGTACTGCTAAAGTAGCTATTGCAAGTTTTTCATATGTGACTGCTTCATCTAAACCGATAACTACGTAATCTACATTCTCATCTTCTTTTACGGTTAAACCTGCATCGGTTAATGCTGTTCTTAAACCATTACCTCCTAGCATATACACACTAGCTTGACTATTTTCTTCTGCAATGTAATTTGCCGTAGCTAGAGCAGAAGTAACTACTTCGTCTGGTTTAGCGTCAATCTTCATTTCTTTTAACTTTTCTGTTACTTCTTCAGGCGTCTTAGTAGAGTTATTAGTAACATATAAATGAGGAATATCGTTTTTGTTCAAATAATCGATAAATTGAGCAGCACCATCAATTTCTGCTGTACCCATATACATTGTTCCATCTAAATCGATTAAATAACCTTTATAATTTTTCATTATGAATAATCTCCTTTTCCAAAAGCGGTAATTGGCACATTTTCTTTTTTTAGAAATTGAGTAACTTCTTTCACAAATTGTCGATAATACGGTATTGAGGTGTCAAATAATGGTACAAGTGTTTCAACTTCTAATTCTGTATAATGATGTGCAAACTGTTTTCTGATTTTAACTGTATCATTAATATGGTTTTGTGTATCTTTGGAAATCACCCCTTCAAGTTCTAAAATATCAATAACATCTTTATAGTTACCAGGATCTCTCAAAATAAAAGCGTCAATAATCATATTTCCAATATCTACTGATGATTCAATTAACATTTGCGCAATACGTTCAAATGCATAATGATTTGATTTATTTGTTTCATAATCCTTAATAAGCTGATTTAAATATTTTATTTTAAGTGCTAATTTATCTTTATCTACAAAATACATATCGGTCACCTCTTATTATTATTATCATATCATAGTTTTGCATCATGCATCATTTGTCGTTATACTAATTTCACATATTAAAAATAAAGGAGCATGACTGATATGATAGATATGTTTCTGTACGATGATGAGGAACAATCGCAAGCACAATTTGTAGGATTTGTAGGTGAACATAGTCGCTATGATTTAATGCTTATTCAGACCGATCGTCATTACGGTAAAACACTGGTATTAAATCTTCAAACTAATAAATTTGGCATCATAGGCACAGACGATATTGAAGAAGAAGGATATATTGCTCATATATTAGGTGTGTCTCAAGAAGAAAGCGAAGAAATCATTGAATATCTAAATCAAGTTATTCAATAAATGAAAGGTCAAAACAATGTATATTTTGTGAATATCATTGTTTTGACCTTTCATTATTTATTATTCTTTTTTTCAGTAGATTGCGTAGCTTGTATTGTTGGTTTTATTTTAACATCATGTAATTTATCCTCTACTTCATCTACACTATCTAGTTCTAATCGTTCATTATCATTAATATGTCTCACTATGAAATATGGACAACCAAAATTACAATATTCCAAAATATAATCTTGAATGGTTGAAAAACGTTTTGAAATTTCAGCTTTTTTATTTGAATCTTTATAAAATCCTTTTAAACGTAATTGATCATAACCAAAATCTCCAACTACAAAATCATATTTATCAAGTATATCTGAATATCTTGAAGCAAATAATTCTTCGTCAAAGCATTCTCTATAATCTTCAATTAATTCAAAATACTGTTGATTAACTTTAATCATAATAAGTCACCTTTAATTGTAATTATAATAAAAACTTAGATTGCCTATTTTAAAGAAAAAGAGCAATCTAAGTTTTAGCATCTATCTATTAATAAACATTGTTAATTGACTTTATGTACTCATATTATTGTTTCACAAGATAATATGACTTCATTATGCAATATCACTTAACAGAAAGTTTATTTTAAATTTTTGGGTTAATATTATTTTTGTTGTAACTGTTCTTCTCCAAGACGGTGTTTTTCTTTTGCCACTTCATTTACTTGTTCATCAGCATGATAAGAACTTCGTACCATTGGACCAGCTTCACAATGTTTAAATCCTTTTTCCATTGCAATTTTTCTTAATTTACCAAATTCTAATGGAGTATAATACTTTTCAACTTTTAAGTGTTTACGTGATGGTTGTAAATATTGACCAATTGTTAAAATATCAACATCATTTGCACGTAAGTCATCCATTGTTTCATAAATTTCTTCCAATGTTTCACCTAAACCTACCATTAAACTTGATTTAGTTGGAATATCAGGTTGTAACTCTTTAGAACGACGTAAGAATTCTAATGTTCTGTCGTAAGTCGCACGCGCACGAACTCTTGGAGTTAAACGACGTACTGTTTCAATGTTATGGTTTAAAATATCAGGTCTTGAAGCCATTAGTGTTTCAAGTGCTTCATAATCCCCACCCATATCTGACGGTAAAATTTCAATTGTCGTATATGGATTACGTTCACGTACTTTACGAACCGTTTCTGCATATACATTAGATCCTGCATCTCTTAAATCATCACGTGCAACAGCTGTGATAACAACATGTTTAAGATTCATTAGTTCTACAGACTCTGCAACACGTTCTGGTTCATTTAAATCTAGTTCATTAGGTAAGCCAGTTTTTACTGCACAGAAACGACAAGCTCTTGTACATACCGCACCTAAAATCATAAATGTAGCCGTACGTCTAGCTCCCCAACATTCATGTATATTTGGACATTTTGCTTCTTCACAAACTGTATGTAAATTTTTCTCACGCATCATTTTCTTGAGGCCGATGTAGTTTTCATTAGTGTTTAGCTTTATTTTCAACCAATCTGGTTTACGTAAAATCTCTTCATTTTTAGTAGCCATAACAACACATACCCTCCTGTTTAATCTATCTTCAACTATTATAACGAAATTTACATTAAATTAAAATGTAATAACTTATAAAATTAAGACATAACTATGAACATTTGTGTACTAAGAAGAATGATGCATATGAATTAATTTTTCTTTAAAGATATCTCTTAAAAATTCAGGCATTAAATAATCAATCGATGTTCCTTTTAATAATGGGAAATATCTTCCAAATGTATACATATCTACAGTTCCTAATATATAGGTACGGTTATCTTCTATTTCTTGTCCATCTACAAAGAAGCGATGTTCTGATTGAATAAATCCACATTTATATAATATATAACCACCAAAAATATCACCTCTAAATCCTAATCCTTGGACATGTTCATACATATATTCTTGCTTTTGACTTTTTAAGATTACCTTTTTCAATTCAGAACCTTTCAAACGTACACGAACTAAGTTGATTGGATGAGGTAACATAGTATGGATATCGTATTCAGTAAGTTGATCGCTCTCAACACTATTAACAATTAATCCAGCATTAATAATTGTACAATCTGCATTTGTAAACTCATACACACTTTCTGCAAGTAAATAAGTCGTTTTTGTAATCACATTTGTTTTACTAGATAAAGAAACTGGCTTATTAATAATCGCCTTCTTCATCAAATCTTTTCCTTCTTCATCAAAATGTGTTTTAACCACTGGTAATGTGTCTACTGGATGTAATGTAGCCTCTTTAGTAACTACTTTTTTATTTTCAATCGTTAAATTCACTTCTCCAAGATAATATCCATATTTCCCTGCTGCTGCCATAAGTACACCATTATTGACTTCACCATGATTAAAATGATGATGTGTGTGGCTTCCTAGTATCACATCTATCTCTGGGATTTCTTGACATAATTTTTCATCAAAAAAGACACCTACATGACTCATAACTATTAATACATCGTATTGTCCTTTGCGTTGTTCAATTTCGTCTTTGATGGCTTCTAATGGGTCTGTCACAATCCAATCAAGTGCTCGATAGAATGGCGTGAAAGGTGCCGTCGCTGCTACAAATAAAAAGCGTACATCTTCTATTTCTTTTATATAAGATGTGGCAATATGACGAGGTAAGTGGCCATCTTCGTCTAAAACATTAGCACATATGACTTTAAATTGTGCATCATTGTAAAGATTATTTAATGCTTCATGAGAAATAGTCATTCCTTCATTATTCCCAATTGTAGCAATATCACAATGAGCCTCATTTAAAAGTTCAATATTTTTTTTGCCCATAGTTGCTTCTGTTACTGGTGTAGATAAATCAACATGATCACCAATATCTAAATAAAGTGAAGGGTGTTGAAGTTCAGGTCGGTGTTCAGCCATGTACGTCATAATACGTGCATATTCATTAAGGTGACTATGAATGTCATTTGTATGAAAAATTGTAAGCTTCACTTAAATTCCTCCTGTTTTATTATAGAAACGATTTAATAATTAGATATACACCCATAATTAACATTACTGTGCGTAATAATAATACTACTGTTTCTGATTTAATCGAGTGATTTATTTTTACTCCAATTTGAGCGCCAATATAACTAGAAATGATTAGAATAATTGAATATGACCAAGCAACATGACCTTGAATAATATGACCAATTGAACTCATTACACTTGAAAAGAAAATCATCATCATACTTGTCCCTACTGCTACATGAGGTGGAAATCTAAATACTATAAGCATTAAAGGAGTCATCAACGCTCCACCACCAATCCCAAATAAACCTGTAAGTACACCTATAAATAATGTAGCAAAGAAGGCAAACATAGGTGGAACGCTATAATGATAAGTCATCCCTTTAGCATCGATGTATGTTTTACGATACTTTTCCTTATCGAATATTTTAAATGGTTTAATTTTATATCTAATCATCAATAAAATAGATACACAGATCATAAAAATACCAAAGTATAAATTAAACGAATTTAATGTTAAATATCTACTTAAAAACGAACCAATAAGTGAACCAGGTAATAATCCAAATAAAAATATGGACCCATTTTTAATATCTACTTGCTTTGTTTTCAAATAACCAATAGATGAAGAAAGTCCAGTTACAATAAGAATAACCGATGACGTACCAATTGCAATCTGAGTAGTGATGCCGTGTAATAGATGATGGTTCACTCCTAAATACACTAAAGTAGGTACGATAATTATACCACCACCAATACCTACTAAAGAACCTAATACTGCAGATAATAATCCAATTAAAACTAATAAAATCATTGTTAAAAACATTATAATTCGCCTCTTAGAAAAATTTTAATTGCTGAGGTGCTAAGCCTGTATACTCTATATCTAAAATATCTTGATAGGTTTTAGCATTTTGAGCTGCATGACCACCAGAATTATTATTAAAAACAACATAGACCTTTTCAGCTTTTTGTTCTAATATTTGAACTTTATTTGCTAAATTTTTTAATTCATTTTCATTATAATTATATAAATATCTAACATCTCGCCACTCTTGATCAGTCATATCTTTTTTAGTCCAACCATGCTGATTTCTACCATGATAACGCACAAAAGCGGTACTAGAAGTTATACGATTGACTAAAGGTATAGACCCATCTTTAATTTGTGGTTCATCTACGACCGCATGAATAATTTGATGTTCGGTTAAAAACATTAAAGTTTGTTCTTTAAATTGGGAATTAAACCAAGATTGATGTCTAAATTCTACACACATGGGGATATCTTCTAGCTGTTGTCGAACATACAAAATATAATTTATATTTTGCGCTGTACAATCAAACCAAGGTGGAAATTGTACTAAGACCATTGCTAATTTATGATGTGCAATCAGTGGTTCAAGCATTTGTCTAAATTGTTTAAATAGTTCAGAGCGTGAATCAGCATAGGTTTTATAATCTGAATGAAGCGTTAATGCTTGATGAATCTTAACGATAAACTGAAACTTATCTGGTGTTTCATTGATCCATTTCAATATATTACGTTCAGGTTGGATAGCATAATATGAAGCGTCAAGTTCAACAACAGGAAAATGACTCGCATATGTACGTAGTTTATCTGTTTGTCTTTCAAGATCTTCATATAAAGAATAATGATCTCCCCATCCAGTTAGACCGATATTAATCATTTTTATCACCAGATATATGATACCATATTCAAAATTAATATATCACTTGTTGTATACTAACTTTACATTTTCTTATTATTTTAAAATTTCTACTATAACACCCTAAGTTTGCGTTAATAACTGATTCATTTGTAAAAATAATTAATCTATTAAATCGTTCACTTTTGATTAGTAGCTAATTTGTAACTACTTCTCTTCTAATAGATTGTGTTAACTGGTTTTAAACTAGATAAGGTAGAATATCGCCATCATAATTAATCATAGCTTTAAAAACAAAAGAACTAGAATGTTAAACATTCTAGTTCTTTTAACTATTAGCTTAAGCTATATCTTAAATTATCCGATTGAACCTTCCATTTCAAATTTAATAAGACGGTTCATTTCTACAGCATACTCCATTGGTAATTCTTTAGTAAATGGTTCGATGAATCCCATAACAATCATCTCTGTTGCTTCTTCTTCAGAAATCCCTCTACTCATTAGATAGAATAATTGTTCTTCAGATACTTTAGAAACTTTCGCTTCATGTTCTAATGAAATATTATCATTAAATACTTCATTATATGGAATTGTGTCTGAAGTTGATTCGTTATCTAGAATTAATGTATCGCATTCGATATTTGAACGCGCACCTTTAGCTTTGCGTCCAAAGTGAACGATACCGCGATAGATTACTTTACCACCGTTTTTAGAAATTGATTTAGATACGATAGTTGAAGATGTATTTGGGGCTTTATGAATCATTTTAGCACCTGCATCTTGAACTTGACCTTTACCCGCAAATGCGATGGATAATGTACTACCTTTCGCACCTTCACCTAATAATACACAGTTAGGGTATTTCATTGTTAACTTAGAACCTAAGTTACCGTCAACCCATTCCATATTACCATTTTCATGAACAAACGTACGTTTAGTAACTAAGTTATACACATTGTTAGCCCAGTTTTGGATAGTAGTATAACGAACATGTGCATCTTTATGAACAATAATTTCAACTACTGCTGAGTGTAATGAACTTGTAGTATATACTGGTGCAGTACAACCCTCAACATAGTTTACTGAAGCCCCTTCATCAGCAATAATTAATGTACGTTCGAATTGACCCATATTTTCTGAGTTAATTCGGAAGTACGCTTGTAATGGTGTATCTAATTTAACGTTTTTAGGTACATAGATGAATGAACCACCTGACCATACTGCTGAATTTAATGCTGCGAATTTATTATCAGCTGCTGGAACAACAGAAGCAAAGTATTCTTTAAATAAGTCTTCATTTTCACGTAAAGCACTGTCTGTATCTTTAAAGATTATCCCTTTTTCTTCTAATTCTTTTTCCATATTATGATATACAACTTCTGATTCATATTGTGCAGAAACACCAGCTAAATATTTTTGTTCTGCTTCTGGTATACCTAATTTATCAAATGTACGTTTAATTTCTTCAGGTACTTCATCCCAAGAACGTTCAGTATGCTCTGAAGGCTTAACATAATAAGTAATGTCATCAAAATTCAATTCTGATAAATCGCCACCCCATTGAGGCATTGGGATTTTATAGAATAGTTTTAAAGCTTTTAATCGGAAATTAAGCATCCATTCTGGTTCTTCTTTCATCTTAGAAATTTCTCTAACAATATTTTCTGTTAGACCACGTTCTGATCTGAAAATGGAAACATCCTCATCATGGAAACCATATTTATAATCTCCAACATCAGGTGCTTTTTTAGCCATTTCAATCACTCCTTAAATATATTTAAAACGATATACGCATCATTTATCTTTCACTACTATCTATAGTCATTGTAACAACATGAAAACTATATAAAAAGAAATATGTGTAAAATGTCACAGCACCATAGTGCTTAGAATAACATTTATTACCTATTCGTATTTTATTCTTCAGTTGTACCTTCTGCTTTACCTTCTTTTTGCACTGTACCTTTTTCTAAAGCTTTCCACGCTAACGTTGCACATTTAATACGCGCTGGGAATTGAGAAACCCCTTGTAATGCTTCTACATCTCCCATATCTTCAGTGATGTTATAATCTTCACCTAACATCATTTTAGTAAATTCTTGACTCATTTGCATTGCTTCACCTAATGAATGACCTTTAACTGCTTCAGTCATCATCGATGCACTTGACATTGAAATTGAGCAACCTTCACCTTCGAATTTCGCCTCTTGAATGATACCATCTTCGATATCAAATGTTAGTCTAATGCGATCACCACAAGTAGGATTATTCATATCTACTGTCATTGATCCATTATCTAAAACGCCTTTATTACGAGGATTCTTATAATGATCCATAATTACAGATCTATAAAGTTGATCTAAATTATTAAAACTCATATGAGAAAAACTCCTTCGTTTGTTTCAATGCTTCTACTAATTGGTCAACATCTTCTTTAGTATTATAAATATAAAAACTTGCTCTTGCAGTAGATGATACATTTAACCATTTCATTAATGGTTGCGCACAGTGATGTCCAGCTCTAACAGCGACACCTTCAGTATCTACTGCTGTAGCAACATCATGTGGATGAATATCAGCTAAATTAAAAGTGATCACACCTGCACGTCTTTCTTTAGGGGGACCATATATTTCTAATCCTTCAATTGAAGATAATTGCTCATATGCATATTCTGTTAATTCTTTTTCATGCTGATGAATGGCATCAAAGCCTATATTTTCGATATAACGAATAGCTTCAGCCAATCCAATAGCTTGAGCAATAATCGGTGTACCAGCTTCAAATTTAGTAGGTAAGTCAGCCCATGTTGCATCGTACTTACTTACAAAATCAATCATGTCCCCACCATACTCAACAGGTTCCATGTTTTGAAGTAGTTCACGTTTTCCATATAATACACCAATACCAGTCGGTCCTAACATTTTGTGGCCGCTAAAGCTAAAGAAATCAACATCTAAATCTTGAACATCGATATCCATATGAGGTGCAGATTGTGCTCCATCAACACTAATAATAGCACCGTGTTCATGCGCAATCTTAGCAATTGCTTTTATATCATTAATGGTACCTAAGACATTAGACACATGAGTAATAGCTACAATCTTAGTATTGTCATTAATTGTCGATTTGACATCTTCAATTCTTAGTTCACCATCATCAGTCATAGGAATAAATTTTAAAGTAGCTTTTTTTCGTTTAGCTAGCTGTTGCCAAGGCACAATATTAGCATGATGTTCCATCTCTGTCACAACGATTTCGTCGCCTTCGTTAATATTAGCGTCTCCATAACTATGTGCAACAATATTAATTGAAGCAGTCGTACCTCTAGTAAAAATAATTTCTTCAAAATATTTAGCATTAATGAAACGTCGTACTGTCTCACGAGCACTTTCATATCCATCTGTTGCTAAAGAACCTAGAGTATGCACACCACGATGCACATTAGAATTGTAACGTTTATAATAATCATCTAATACATTTAATACTTGCACTGGTGTTTGACTTGTTGCTGTTGAATCAAGATAAGCTAATCGTTTTCCATTAATTTTTTGATTTAGTATAGGAAAGTCTTCAATAATTTCTTGTATGTTTAATGAAGTTTCGGCCACTACCTTCACGACCTTTCTTTTATTGAAAATCTCAATGATCTATTTATTTACTTTAAGTTCGATGACTTCTCGTAATTGACGTTTCACATCTTCAATTGGTAATTCACGGACAACTGGATCTAAGAAACCATGAATAACAAGACGTTCTGCTTCTTTTTGAGAAATACCACGGCTCATTAAGTAGTAAAGTTGTTCTGGGTCAACACGACCAACCGAAGCTGCATGACCTGCTTCAACATCATCTTCATCGATAAGTAGAATAGGGTTCGCATCTCCGCGAGCATGCTCTGAAAGCATTAACACACGAGATTCTTGATTTGCGATAGATTTTGTACCGCCATGCTTAATATATCCAATACCATTAAATACAGATGAAGCATTTTCACGCATTACACCATGTTTTAAGATATAACCATTTGTTTCCTTACCATATTGAACGATTTTAGATGTTAAGTTAATTTTTTGATCACCAGTACCAACAATGACTGATTTTAGTTCACTTGTTGAACGATCACCAATTAAGTTAGTAGTATTATCAATAATTTGGCTTCCCTCATTCATTAAACCTAAAGCCCAATTAATTGATGCATCTGCTGCCGTCACACCACGACGGATAATGTGACCTGTAAATCCTTTATCTAGATAGTCAACTGAACCATAAGTAATGTTTGAATTTGCTCCTGCAATCACTTCAGAAATAATATTGACTTGATTACCTTCACCACTTGCAGTTGAAAGGTAATTCTCAACATATGTTACTTCAGCACTTTCTTCCGTTACAATAATGGCATGATTAAATAAACTTGCATTCTCATTGTCATGTAATACTACATATTGAATAGGGTCTTCAACTACTACATTTTTAGGGACATATACAAATACGCCACCATTCAATAATGCTGTATGCAAAGCAGTTAATCGATGTTCATCTACTGTAACTGCATCTTTCATTAAATATTTTTCTACTAATTCACTATGATCTTGTAGCGCTTTTGATAAACCTTCAATAATAACATTATTATGATTTGCTTGTTCTGATACTTGTGTGAAAGCTAAATCATTATTATGTTGAATAATTAAATTTTTAGAATTTTCTATATCAATAATATTTTTAACTGATTCAGGAAGTTCTGATACATCATTATATGATTTACTTTCTACATGATGTTGTTTAAATGCATCGAAATCCCATTTTTTTAGTTTTGTTTTATCTGGTTTAGGCATTTCTAAAGTTTCTGTTAATTTCAAAGCTTTTTGACGTAGTTCAGTCATCCAAGAAGGTTCATTTTGTGCTTTAGAATAATCAACAAGTTGTGCTTCAGAAATATTTAAAGTTTCTGTTGTCATAATGCTTTTTCCTCCTACTTGATGAAAAATTTTAGTAACTGAATTGATATATAAACTGTTTATTTCCACATTTTAAAATCAATCAGTTCTTTTTATGAATAGTTTTTATATTATTTAATGACCTATTCAGTTGCACCAAATTCTTCTTTAACCCATTCATAACCTTCTTCTTCAAGACGTTTAGCTAATTCTGGACCGCCTGATTTTACAACTTTACCGCCATACATAACATGTACTTTATCAGGAGTAATATAGTTTAATAAACGTTGATAGTGTGTAATCATTAATGCACCGAAATCTTCACCACGCATTTCATTGATTCCTTTAGAAACGACTTTTAATGCATCAATATCTAAACCTGAGTCAATTTCATCTAAAATCGCAAATTTGGGTTCTAACATCATTAATTGTAAGATTTCATTACGTTTTTTCTCCCCACCTGAGAAACCTTCATTTAAATAACGTTGCGCCATATCTTTATCAATATCTAAGAAATCCATTTGTTTATCTAATTTTTTAATAAATTGCATTAAGTTAATTTCTTGACCTTCTTCACGTTTTGCATTAATCGCTGAACGCATAAAGTCTGCATTTGTTACACCAGTAATTTCTGATGGATATTGCATTGCTAAGAAAAGACCTGCTTTTGCTCTTTCGTCAACCTCTAATTCTAAAATATTTACGCCATCAAGTAATACTTCACCTTGAGTAACTTCATAACTTGGGTGACCCATAATTGCAGAAGATAATGTTGATTTACCTGTACCATTAGGTCCCATGATTGCGTGAACTTCACCAGTATTAATTGTTAAATTAACACCTTTTAAAATTTCTTTATCTTCAATAGACACATGTAAGTCTTTAATTTCCAATGTTGATGACATTTATATTCCCTCCATAAAATATAAAGTTTTCTTAACTAGTTTATAGTAATTTTAATTTATAGTCAAAAAGACTTCTAACACTTTAATACACTTAATTATAACGTAAATAGTCCCCAATATAAACTTATTAAAATGACAAAAAAGATTATATTTTCGTCAAAATTGTTTCGAAATCACTTCAATTTTCAAGTGCGACTGATAATCAAAAGGCATCTGTTCTCAATAGGTAACTAGATACTAACGATGATTAACTATTTAATATTTCAATGTAAGGTGAAAATTTGGTAATATTCGTATTAACTTAATAAAGAAAGAAAGGAGACCTTTATGACATTCAAATGGAAAAATATTTTAAAAGGATTTGCGATGGGGACTTCAGATTTAGTTCCAGGAATCAGTGGAGGTACCATTGCTTTACTTTTAGGGATTTATGATGATTTTATTTCATCCATTAGTGGATTGTTTTCTAAACGGTTTTGGCCAAGTCTAAAATTTTTACTTCCTATATTAATAGGAATGATTTTAGCGATTGGTGTACTTAGTAATTTAATTCATTACCTACTCGATCATCATCATGTAATAACGATGTTCTTTTTTACTGGTTTAATTATAGGCATTGTCCCTTACCTATTAAAAACTTCAGATTTTAAAAAAACATTTACAACTAAACACTATGGATTATTAATTTTAGGAATCATAGTTATAGTAGCATTAACAATATTAAATCCTAGCACACAGCAATCAAGTTTAACACTTCAATTATCTTTTAGTCTTATTATTAAATATTTTATAGCAGGTGTTTGTGCTTCTAGTGCAATGCTACTTCCAGGTATCTCTGGCTCATTTATGCTACTTGTATTCGGTGCATATGGAACAATAATGTTAGCTATTGCTAATTTAGCTAAATTTAACTTTACCGGTCTGCCTATATTAATAGTAGTTGGTTTAGGTATTTTATGTGGATTTCTATTTTCAAGCCGTATTATAAAATACTTTTTAACCCACCACTTTATTGGAACATTTGCCTTAATTACTGGTTTTGTTATTGGTTCAATTTATGCTGTATTCCCAGGAATTCCTAAATCACCAGTAGAATGGATTGTTTCGATTATTTCTTTAGTAATAGGATATATAGTAAGTTATTCATTAGGACTAATTACGTCTAACAATGATACTCAGACATAATATTCTAAAATAAACAAAAAACGCATGTGTTTAACACATGCGTTCTCTTCTAGTTAAAACGACTTATTTATCGCCTTTTAATTTATCAATAACATCATTTGCTTTATCTTTAACGTTATCAACCACTTCTTTAGCTTTACCTGAAGCTTTGTCGCCTTGACCTTCTTTTTCTAAATCTTTATTATCAGTTGCATTACCAACTGTTTCCTTAATATTACCTTTAGCTTGTTCAAATTTATCTTCTGCCATTTTAAATTCCTCCTTGTTGAACATTTCATTCTTAAATGATTTTTGTAATATTAACATACCCAATACATATCATGTATAAACATAAATTCTGTTATTTTTTTATATTTTCTGTCTAATTAAAATAATTGTTATAATAACATTGTTCAATTTACTTATCCAATTGGAGATGATAACTATGACATTTGTTAATTTTACTGCTATGACAGAAAAAGGTTTAAATAAAAAAGTCAATGCATTCTTAGAAGAACATCCATATATAGAAATTGTTAAATTTGAATATGCGATGGGTCAAGGTGGTATCGGCGTTGGAATACTATATCAAGACGATTCAAGTTTATAATATAAATGACTGCAATAAATGTATTGATATAAAATAAAAAAACGGTTCACATATTTCTTTGTGAACCGTTTTTTACTGCATTATTATTCATTATTTTGCAGGTACAACTGCACCTTTGTATTTTTCATTGATGAAATCACGAATGTCTTTAGATTGTAATACTTCAACTAAAGCTTTAATTTTTTCATCATCTTTATGATCTTTACGAACTGCAATTAGGTTTGCATAAGGGTTATTATTAGGTTTTTCAACTACAATTGAATCTTTTTGTGGACTTAAGCCTTGATCAATAGCATAGTTTGAATTAATAATAGCTGCATCTACATCTTGATTTTGATAGATTTTTGGAAGATATTCAGCTGATTGTTTGTTATTGAATTTAATATCTTTTTTGTTTTCAGTAATATCTTCAAATTTAGCGTCTTCAATTTTTACGCCTTTTTTAATTTTAATTAAGCCTTCATCAACGAAGAATTTTAAGAAACGACCTTGTTCAGCTGGGTTATTTGAAACATAAACTGTCGCACCTTTAGGAAGGTCTTTTAAACTTTTGTATTTTTTAGAATAAACAGCCATTGGCTCTAAATGAACTTTACCTGCATCTTCAATTTTGTATCCTTTTTCTTTACTTTCAGTTTTTAAATAAGGAACGTGTTGGAAGTAGTTAGCATCAAGTTCACCTTTATCTAACAACTTATTAGGTGTAGTGTAATCATTGATTGTTTTAATTTCTAAATCATAACCTTTTTTCTCAAGAAGTGGTTTTGCTTTTTCTAAGATTTCAGCATGTGGTGCTGGTGAAGCACCTACAACGATTTTTTTATCTTTTTCGTCTCCGCCTTTACCACAAGCAGCTAATACAACTGTCAGTGTAAGTACTAATACTAAACTTAAAAGTTTTTTCATTTAATCTGTCCTCTTTTCTATTATCGTTTATCAATTTTATTTGTAAGCCAATCCCCGATGAATTGGATTATAAATACAATAATTAAAATAAATACGGTTGACACTAGAATGACGTCGTTTTGGTTACGTGTAAAACCAGTTAAGTAAGCTAAGTTACCTAAACCACCTGCACCAATAACGCCGGCAATAGCAGTTGAACCAACTAAAGCGATAGCAGTTACTGTAATACCTGAAACAAGTGCTGGCATTGCTTCTGGAAGCAATACTTTTCGAACGACTGTCCAAGTATTTGCACCCATAGACCATGCTGCTTCAATAACGCCTTTATCGATTTCTTTAAATGCGATTTCAACTAGTCTTGCGTAGAACGGTGCAGCACCAATGATTAATGCTGGAAGTGCTCCCGTCGGTCCACTAATTGTACCTAATAATACACTTGTGAACGGAATTAATAACAAAATTAAAATAATAAATGGAATCGCACGGAACAAGTTAACTATAAATGAAACTACCGTATAGAAAATCTTAGCTCCAGGTGCGTCACTTTTAGCTGATAAGAAAAGCAACACGCCTAAGATTAAGCCAAAGATAAAAGCAAAAATGGTTGACACTATAGTCATATAAAGTGTTTCATAAATTGCTTGCCAAACTTCAGGCCATTGCACATTAGGCATAGTAATCATTTCATGGAAGATATCACCATATGATTTATCCATGTTTAATCACCTCCACATTTACGTGTTCTTTATGTAACTCAGTTACGAATGTATTAAATCCATCTTCACTAATATGTGGAATGTGTACAATTAAAAATCCAACTGAACCTGTACGTGTATTTTTAATATTTGCTTCCAAAATATTTAATTCAATATTCTGCGTTCGCGTAATATCAGATACAACAGGTTGTGTGGTATTATTACCGTTGAAATTCAACCTTACAATATAAGCGTCTTTGTTTAATGGTTCTAGATGTTTAATTGAATCTTCAAAATCGTCGTCTAAATCGTCTTTCACAAATCGTTTTGTCACCTCATGTTGAGGATTTTCAAATACTTCATCAACTTTACCTTGCTCAATAACACGCCCATTTTCCATCACTGCAACTTCATCACATATGCGTCTAATCACTTGCATTTCATGTGTAATAATCACAATCGTTAGATTTCTTTCTTCTTTTATTTTTAATAGTAAATCTAAAATTTCATCCGTTGTTTGTGGATCTAGCGCACTTGTAGCCTCGTCACATAATAAGACATTCGGATCATTCGCTAATGCACGAGCAATCCCAACTCTTTGTTTTTGACCACCTGATAATTCTGAAGGATAAGCTTTTTCACGACCTTTTAAACCGACCAACTCTACAAGTTCTAAAGCTCTTTGTTTTGCTTCTGCACGAGATACTCCAGCTATTTCTAGTGGGAACATAATATTACTAATGACAGTACGTGACCATAACAAATTAAAATGTTGGAAAATCATACTTACTTTTTGTCGTTTTTTTCTCAAATCTGACTTAGAAAGTTTGTTAATATTGTCTCCATCTATAATGATATCCCCTGAAGTCGGTTCTTCTAGATTATTAAACATTCGAATTAACGTACTTTTACCAGCACCAGAAAACCCAATCACTCCAAAAATTGAGCCTGATTCTATATTCAAGTCAACGTGATCTACTGCTAGTACATCTTTGTTCTTTGTGTGATAGCGTTTAACAACTTGATTTAACTCAATCACGTTAAGTGCCTCCCTTAAATTCCTTATGTAATTAAAAAATGCTTCCCCACCTAGAGAGATGAGAAAGCATTTAAAATTATCTTTCTCTCATCTTCTAAAGTATTAAACTTTATGTGAATTGGCACCATTTCTATTATAGACGGTTGCCGGGCTTCGTAGGGCACATCCCTCCACCTCTCTCGATAAGAGTTTTCGCACTATTTAATTAATTTATATCCTATCACTGTACTAATAATTCGTCAATCATTTTTTTAACTTTTCTAACAAATATGGCACAGATTGAAATGCATAGATTCTATCTACCTCTTTATCCTTATCCATAATTAACAGTACAGGTACAGACATAATTTTATATTCTTCACTAAAATACTTATGGAAATTTAAATCAATTTTTTTAAGTGGTAATTGTTCGATATCATTTGCAATATCTAGCATGCGCTCTGAAATCTTACATGTTCCACACATAGGAGTATATCCAAATATTAAATGTTTATCTTTATCAAAGTGTTCTTTGATATCTTCGATTTTAATAGAATTATTCATTCACAAGTACTAACCTTTCAGAACTTAAATTAGGTATAAGTTTTTTCTCTTTTTTTACGTTAAATCCGTATTTACTCAATACATGAGCAAGATAATTTTTGGGACAACGTGCGACTTCACAATATGTTTTATCTACATAGATATGTTCACTTTCACTTAAATAACGTTTAAACCACTTTCTAATTTTTTCGCCCTCATCATCTGAATCGGCAAGAATATAGACCTGTTTTCCATATAACGTTTCTATCATATCGTCTAGTTTGTCGATACTCATTGTACCATGTGTACAAATAATATTTACAGGTTCAGCAATGACTTGTTGCACTTTCTTCTTATCAGATTTACCTTCAACAATGATAACTTTATTTAAAATTGCCATGTTCATCCACCTTCTAAGTCGATATTAAACAATCATTTACTTTTTCACGTTATTGATGAATATAAACACAATTTACAGATAATTAATATAATTATATAAAAAACTCCTAGATTTAATATCAAGGAGTTTTAAAAAATTATTCGCCAATCATTTCAGAGTATTGTTCAGCTGATAGTAATTCATCTAATTGACTTTCGTCACTTAATTCAACTTTTACCATCCATGCTTTTTCATAAGGTGATTCATTAACAAATTCTGGACTATCTTCTAATTCGTCGTTTGTTTCAACAATTTTCCCAGAAACAGGTGCATACAATTCAGATACTGTTTTTACTGATTCAACACTACCAAATGTATCCCCTTCATTAATTTCATCATCGACATCTGGTAATTCGACAAATACGATGTCTCCTAATTCACCTTGCGCGTATTCAGTAATACCAATTGTTGCCGTATTTCCTTCAACTTTAACCCATTCATGTTCCTTAGAATATTTGAATTCGCTCGGTACTGCCACGAAAATCCCCTCCTAAAAATAATTACAATTTAATGATGCCATACCGTAAGTTTTCATTCAACTATTAATATTAAAAGTTGTGATTATACTTTCTATAACCATACATCTTTGTATTGTTCTTCATTAAAACCTAATGTAACTTTTTCACCCGAAACCGCTAGCGGACGTTTTACCAACATTCCATCTGAGGCTAAGAGTTCTAATTTTTCATCATTAGATAATTCATTTAATTTATCTTTCAAACCAAGTTCTCTATATTTCACACCATGTGTATTAAAGAATTTATTGATTTCCACTTCTGATTTAACTACTAACTCTTTGAATTCTTGCTTTGTAGGTGTGTGTTGCACAATATCTATAGACTCATAACTCACTCCATGCTCATCTAAAAATCGAGCAGCTTTTTTACAAGTTGTACATTTTGGATATTGATAAAATTTAATCATTCAGTATTATCCTCCTATTTAAACTTATTCTAAATATATCAGATTATTTAAATAAACGCTCTACTTTTTAAGCTTTATTTTTTTCTAAACATTAGTAATTAGTTATAATATATAAAACAAGCTAAAAGGAGTGTAAAGTATGAAAAATATTACTACTACTGAAGAATTTAATTCAGTTATTCAAAGTGAACAACCTGTTATTGTAAAATTTGAAGCTGGTTGGTGTCCTGATTGTAAAGCAATGGATATGTGGATTGATCCAATCGTTGACAAGTATAACGACTATAAATGGTATTCAGTAAATCGTGATGAATTAGAAGATGTAGCATCAGACAATGAAGTCATGGGTATCCCAAGTTTACTTATATTTGAAAATGGTCAAAAACATGCCCATTTACATTCTGCTAATGCAAAATCACCTGAACAAGTTGAATCATTCTTAAAAGAAACATTTAATAAATAATTAAAAAACCACACTCGTTATTTTGGACTGACCCCAATTAGTGGGAAATATATAAAAACACTTTCGTTGAATTCATATTAAAATG